>JASHYZ010000018.1 GCA_030042795.1 Terriglobia bacterium
GCAAGCCACGCAAGATGTTGATGCAGGCTTCGCGCAATGGCTATTTCTTCGTTCTTGATCGAACCAACGGAGAGGACCTGCTGACCGCAACCTTCGGGCCGGTGAACTGGAGTCTTGGGGTGGACCAGAAAGGGCGTCCGATCCCTAATCCGGAAAAGGAACCCGCTCCCGACGGGCGACTGATCGCGCCTGACGAAGGCGGACTGAACAACTATCGTTCGCCCAGCTTCGACGGGAAGACAGGGCTATTTATTGTGGACGCCCGGCCCAGTTATGGTATCTACTTCGCCAAACCGGCGGACGGAACCTTTGGCTGGGCAGGTGCGGATTACGACGTGTGGAGCACTAGCGTGCTCGAGGCCATCGACTACCAAACGGGCAAGACTCGCTGGACCCACGATCTTGGACCCGGAGATTCCGGCGCGGGAGTGCTAACCACAGACTCCGGATTGACCTTCACGGGCGACGCCGGTGGGAACGTTCTCGCGCTGCGAACCGCCGACGGTAAGACGCTGTGGCATGCGGGCGCCGGTGGCAGCATGCAAAGCTCCCCCATCAGCTATGAACTAGACGGGCGCCAGTATATTGTTACGAGCGCCGAGGGTGTCCTCTTCGCCTGGGCCTTGCCGGAAGGGACCGCGACTACACTGGCACACGATCATCGGTCATCGCAAAGCGTGAATTCCACCTCCGGGCCTCTCCGATAGGAGGAATCGGCGGGTGAACTGCTGTAAACATTGTCTACAATATCTGCACTTGGCTGTGATCTGATCCCGCGCCAGTGTTGAGCAGGATTGCGTCGTCAGCGGTCATTCACTCACCAAATCACCATAGACTCTTCGAAGATTCTGGCCAGGTCATCCGCACCTGCTGGGCGCGGCGAGAGTTTGGTCACGCGGTGTTGCGGCAGCGTGCCCTCGACGAGCGCCGGAATATCTGCCGATTGATACCCAAGGGCCCGGAGGCCGTTGGGCACCTGCAGATCGCGCATCAACTCGATGATCTGGTCTGCGAGAATCTTCCCGGCGTCTTCGAGGCGCGCGCCCCGGACCTTGGCGCCGAGAATTCCTGCGGCTTTGAGGTGGCGTTCAGGACACGCCGGCGATGTGAAACGATACACTGCCGGCGCATTGACAATCACCGAAATTCCGTGCGGTATCAGTGGATGTCCCACGGAATACCCCGGCGCTTGATAGTTCCGCACCAGGCCGGATACCGGATAGGACATCCCGTGCGGCAAGTGCACACCCGCATTGCCAAATCCAATGCCGGCGTAAGCTGCGGCCAACAGCATGGAGGCGCGCGCGTCATCATCCGCCCGATCTGCCACCGCACGCCGAAGGTAACTTGCTACCAGCCGAAGGGCTTCGAGACTCCACACATCGCTAATCGGATTGGAGCCCTGGTAGGCGGGCCGCAGAAGCGGCCGCTCGGGCAGCGGTCGCTGCGTGAAAGGCAGCGCGGTGTAGGACTCGATGGCGTGGCTCAGCACATCCAGCCCTGCGGATGCCGCCATCGGCGCAGGCAGCGTTCGCGTATTCTCGGGGTCGATGAGGCCCAGCGTCGGTTTCAAGCGACGATGCGCGATGCCCGTCTTGGCATGCCGACGGACGAAGTCAAAGATGGCCACGCCCGTTGTTTCGCTCCCCGTGCCGCCCGTCGTGGGAATCGCGATCAAGGGCTTGAGTGGCCCAGGAACAGGTTGGCCCTTACCAATAGGAGGATTGACGTAATCGAGGAAGTCTGCCGGATAGCAACTATAAAGGTTCGCTGCCTTGGCGGTATCTAGAGTTGAACCGCCGCCCACCGCGACGAAAGCGTCAAAGTTGTCGGCTTGGGCGGCTACAGCCGCTTCGTGGAACGATTCGTCGGTGGGTTCTACGCGTACCCGGTCGAAAATCGACGAGCGAATCTTGTGCGTCTCGAGAGATGCGAGCACGGTCACAACCGGCGGTAGAGTGCGCAGGTTAGGATCGGTAAAGACCAGGATGTGGTGCTTGCCAAGGTCCGCTAATTCCGCGCCCACTTCGCGTGTTACTCCGACGCCAACCCGGATCGAGGAAGTGGCCATCTCGAATGCGTATTCGTTCATCATCAAGGTCCTCCGGCTGAGGCGCATATACTCGACTCGGTTTCGGCGCTTCAGTCATAGTCCAATGGCAGGCCGGTGTAGTTTTCGGACAGGGAGGTCATGGCGGCCCGCGAAGTCGTCACGTAGTCCAATTCGGCGAGCTGGCGGCGATAATCGAATTCGCTTCCGTCCGGCGCGAGATGCAACATTGACGTCATCCACCAGGAGAAACGCTGCACGGCCCACACTCGACGCAGGCATTGGTCCGAATAATGGTCCAGGAGGTCCTCGCGTTCCTCGCGGTAATAGGCGGCCAGCGCGCGTGCCAGCACGCATACGTCGGCGACGGCAAGATTCAGGCCCTTGGCGCCGGTGGGCGGCACGATATGGGCTGCGTCTCCCGCCAGAAACAGACGGCCGCTGCGCATGGGCTCAACGACCAAGCTGTGCATGGCGCTGATCCCTTTTTGAAGGATCGCGCCCCGATTCGGGCTCCATCCGTCGGCTGTGTCGAGCCGCGCTGTCAGTTCATGCCAGATGCGGTCATCAGGCCAGTTCTCGATATTCTCGTCCGGCGCGCACTGCAAGTAGAGACGCGTGATCGATGGCGACCGCATGCTGAACAGTGCGAACCCCCGCTCGTGCAGAGCGTAAACGAGTTCCTCGCAGCTCGGCGCGGCCTGAGCGAGAATACCGAGCCAGGCGAAAGGATACTGGCGCTCGTACACGCGCACCGCGCCGACGTAACTCTTAAGAATCGAAGGGCGGCAGACACCGTGACCGCCATCGCACCCGGCAACGAAGTCGCACGCGATCTCGCATTCCTCATCTTCGATGCGAAAGGCAATGCGCGGCGCGGAATCGAAGCCGGCCACGCGCAAGTCCCGCACGCTGAAGTAGAGAGGCCGGCCCGTGCCCTGGCGCGCCGCGATCAGGTCAGTTACGAGTTCGTTCTGGCCGTACACCGTGATCGATCGTCTTGGCGTGAGTTCGTCAAAGTCGATTCTGTGCCGCCGCCGAAGAAAGCAGAGTTGGATCGCGCCATGCCGCATGCCTTCCCGCTGCAACCTTTCGCCCAGGCCAACGCTAAGGAGCAGATCGACCGTGCCTTGTTCAAGCACCCCAGCACGCACTCGCCCGATGACGTACTCGCGGCTTCGGTCTTCGAGGATGATGGAATCGATCTCCTGAAGGTGCAGCAGATGGCCCAGCAGCAGGCCGGCCGGTCCGGCGCCAACGATCCCGACTTGCGTCCGCAGGCGCTTCATGAGGATTCTCTTCAACTGCGCACTTGGGGAGACAATGTACCACGCCAGTCCCAAGTTGCTCTACACTTGACTTTCTATTGGGACGGCTGAAGTTGCGGCTGGCGGCGGAGTTACGGCGATGAGGGAGGACAGATGAGGATTTATCCGCGTCCCGAGGCGGGCGATCAACCGTCGCTGCTGCATCCGGCTTACGTGTCTACGACGCGGCGCGCTCCCACGCAGCCGCCGGTTCTGATACCACACACATTATCGGAATTGACCGGCCCACTGTATGGGCACAAGCGAATCGCTGCAACTGATAACGATCTGACACGCCAGCACTCTGGCGAGCCCATCGGTGAGCGAATCATAGTGGCCGGCAGGGTAATGGATGAGGACGGCCGCCCAATCCCTAACACCCTGATCGAGCTCTGGCAAGCCAACGCCGCCGGCCGCTATTTCCATGCGGTTGACGACCATCCGGCGCCGCTCGACCCGAACTTCACCGGAGCGGGCCGCATCACAACGGACGCAGAAGGCAGCTACCGCTTCGTCACCATTAAGCCCGGCGCATATCCTTGGCGCAACCATGCCAACGCCTGGCGGCCCGCGCATATCCACTTCTCACTGTTCGGGCCGTGCTTCATCACGAGACTGGTAACACAAATGTATTTCCCAAATGATCCCTTAATGCCCTTCGA
>JASHYZ010000161.1 GCA_030042795.1 Terriglobia bacterium
CGGCTACAACCAGGGCCTCGAGCTTGACGATCCGGTGCGCCGCCGGGAAGAGAAACTGGGGCTGCTGGAGGAAATGGCTCCGCGGGGCGACCCGTATTACAGCAACGTCAGCCTGTTTGCGGCAGATTCGGAGTGGGTGACGTTTCACACGGTGGTGAGCACGTCGTCGGACCAAATCGCCATCGCGCCGGGCTACCTGCAGCGTGAGTGGACTGACAACGGCCGCCGTTATTTCGAGTACAGCATGGGCGACGCGCGCATTAATAATTTCTTCTCATTTCTCAGCGGCCGCTTCAACGTGAGGCGCGACCAGTGGAAAGGCGTAAACCTCGAGATCTATTACCAGCCGGGCCACGAATTTAACCTGGACCGCATGATGGAGTCCATCAAATCCGGCCTGGACTACTACCAGAGCAGTTATGGACCTTACCAGTTTCAGCAGTTCCGCGTGCTCGAATTTCCGCGCTATCGCGGGTTCGCACAGTCGTTTCCCAACACTGTCCCGTTTTCCGAGGGCATTGGCTTCATCGAGCGCATGAAAAAACCGGATGACATTGATTTGCTCTATTTCGTCACAGCTCACGAACTCGCCCACCAATGGTGGGGCCACCAGCTTATTGGCAGTGCCACACAGGGCTCCAACATGATGTCGGAAACGCTGGCGGAGTATTCGGCGTTGAAAGTTCTGGAGAGAAGATACGGACCCGACATGTTGCACAAAGAACTTCGGCACGAACTTGACGGCTACTTGCGCGGCCGGGGCGGGGAGACCCGCCACGAACCCCCGCTGGTGCTGGTGCAGCGCGAGCCTTACGTGTGGTATCAGAAGGGGTCGCTAGTAATGTTCGCTCTCGATGATTACATCGGCGAAGATCGCATGAATGCCGCTCTGCGCAGCTTCCTCGAAAAGAACCGCTATGCCAGCGGCCCTTTCCCGGACACGCGCGGTTTTGTCGCCGCTCTGCGGGAAGTCACGCCGCCGGAGCTGCAATACGTCATCACCGACATGTTTGAGTCCATCGTGCTTTTTGACAACAAGGCCGTCTCTGCCACTTACACCCCGACTCCAGACCACAAGTACAAAGTCACGCTCACGGTATCCGCGCAGAAACGCAAAGCTGATGGCTCCGGCAACGAATCGGCCATGACGCTCGACGACCGCATCGACATTGGAGTATTCAGCGGCACCAAGGAACACTTGAAACCGCTGGAGTTTGCCAAGTATCATCTCACCGAGCGCGACAATACCTTCACCTTCGTCGTCGACCAGCAACCAACCTGGGCCGGCATCGATCCTTATAACAAGCTCATCGACCGGAATCCGGAGGATAACCTGATTGCTGTGGAGCGCAAATGACTGCCGCAACGAGTTTGCAGGAGTTGAAGCTGGCGGAATCCATGAGCCGCCTGGGCACGGAAAGCGCCTTCGAGGTGCTGGCCCGGGCGCGGGCTCTGGAGGCAGCGGGGCGTGAGGTGATCCACCTCGAAATCGGCGAGCCTGATTTCTCCACGGCTCCCCACATTATCGAGGCGGCGGCTGAGGCGCTGCGCAACGGCTGGACTCACTACGGCCCGTCGGCAGGCTTGCCTGAGTTGCGCGAAGCCGTGGCCGGGGACGCCGGAAGACGCCGGGGCATTTCGATTGACCCTTCCGAGGTGGTGATCACGCCGGGCGGCAAGCCGGTGATGTTTTTCGCTATTTTGGCGCTAGTTGACCGCGATGACGAAGTGATTTACCCGAATCCGGGCTTTCCCATTTACGAATCCATGGTGAGTTTCGTAGGCGGCCGCGCGGTGCCTTACGGCTTCCGCGAGCAGCACGACTTCGACGTAGACGTAGGCGAAATTGTAGACAAACTCACAGACAGGACGCGGCTGGTGATCCTGAATTCACCGCACAATCCCACCGGAGGCGTCATCCCTCGTGAGTCCGTAGCGGAGTTGGCGCGCGCGCTGGCAGGGCGTGATCTCTTCGTGCTATCGGACGAAATTTACAGCCGGCTCGTCTACGAGGGGGAACACGCGAGCATCACCCAATTCCCGGGGATGAAGGAGCGCACGATCATCCTTGACGGCTTTTCCAAGACTTATGCCATGACGGGATGGCGCCTCGGCTATGGAATCATGCGGGCCGACCTGGTACAGAAGATTGCGCAACTCCAGACCAACGCCAATTCGTGCACGGCTAGTTTTACGCAAATTGCCGGAGTGGCGGCCTTGCGCGGTGACCAATCATGTGTCGACGATATGCGCGAGGAATTCCTCCGGCGCCGCAAGGTGATTGTTGAAGGGCTGAATGCCATTCCCGGTTTCCACTGCCGCCAGCCGCACGGGGCCTTCTACGCATTTCCCAGCGTTACCAGCGCCGGGCGCGCATCGAAGCTGCTGGCCGACGCTCTCCTGAACGAAGCAGGAGTAGCTGCGCTTTCCGGCACGGCCTTCGGTGGCTGGGGCGAGGGGTATCTGCGATTCTCCTTCGCGAATTCGGTCGAGAACATTCAGAAGGCGTTGGACCGGATTCGCGACTGGATGAAGAACCGGTGATGAATGCCGCCCTCCGGGAGT
>JASHYZ010000162.1 GCA_030042795.1 Terriglobia bacterium
TGGGTGAACTAAGCGAGGAATTTCGCTCTGTAAGTAATTATCCCCCCGCAAAGCCGGGGCTTTAAGATTGCGGGGCCCTCAAAGGGGCTAATTGCCTCCCTCGCCAGTCGCGTGTGAGGGGTTCGGCGGTCGCGGTCCGCACCGAACCGGAAGGCGTCTCGCCGGAACGGTCAGACTCTTACTGCCACCCCGGCAGAGCCGGGGGAACTCCCAAGGGATTAGAAGAACTGGGAGAGATCTGGCGCGAGTAGCAAGTCGATTCAGCCCCTACGTCTCAACCGAGACGCTCCGCGCACGGACGCGAGCGGGCACGGAGTTGAAGAAGCGGCGCAGCGGAATTTGCAGGAGGGAAAGCGAGCCCATGTAAAGGTATCCGCCGAAGAACAACATGAGGAACGGCGTCACCAGATAATCCTCAACGCTAAACGAGTAGGCTGTGGTGAAAAGAAAGTATCCGGCCAGGCCAAGCTCAATGAATGGAATCCAGCCGCTCTTGCGGGAGTACTTTTTGCGTTCCCAGGACGCACCGCCGGTCTCTACGCGGTACTTCGGCGTGCGCACGAATTCAGACTTCACACCCAGTAAACCTTCCAGCACCACCTTGGCGTTCATGACGGAAAGGCCGATGCCTGTGGCCATCAGGAACGGCAGGTACTTGATGCACCGCTTCCACGTTTTTGGATGAAGCTCCCGCTGAGCCACCCTATAGAAGTTCGAAACTGTACAGGTGGAGGCGAGGAACAGCGGCAAATCGATGTACAACATTTGGAACCAGCCCTGGTAGAAGCGCACGATCATGGCCGGCAGCAGGATGAGCGAAAAGACCACCATCAGGGGGTAGGCCAAGCTCGCCGTCAAATGGAACGTGCCTTCCAGCTTGACCTTGAGGGGTTGATCGCTGCGCCACAGGGCAGGCAGAATCTTGCGCGCGGTCTGCGTCAGGCCTTTGGCCCAGCGGGCCTGCTGCGACTTAAAAGCATTGACTTCCACCGGCAGTTCGGAGGGGCACTCAATGGCGGGGTCGTAAACGAATTTCCAGCCCTTGATTTGCGCCCGGTAGCTAAGGTCCGTATCCTCGGTAAGAGTGTCGTGCTGCCACCCGCCCGCCTCGTCGATGGCGGACCGCCGCCACATGCCAGCGGTGCCGTTGAAGTTGAAGAAGCGTCCAGAAAAGCTGCGCCCGCCGTGCTCAATCACAAAGTGACCATCCAGCATGATCGCTTCGACTTCGGTCAGTACGGAGTATCCACGGTTGATCCAGGTCCAGCGCCCCTGCACCATACCGACCTGCGGGTCCGTGAAATAAGGCAGCATCCGGCAGAGAACGTCCGGGTGCGGCACGAAGTCGGCGTCAAAGATGGCGATGAACTCGCCCGTCGTCGCAGCCAGACCCGCCTCCAGGGCGCCGGCCTTAAACCCGCGGCGATTGTCGCGGTGGTGGTAGGTGATGGGAACTCCGGAGCGCGCGTATTCGCTTACCAGGCGCGAGGCCACAATCCTCGTCTCATCGGTAGAATCATCCAGCAACTGAATTTCGAGTAATTCGCGCGGATAGTCGATTCGCGTCACTGCCTCCAGCAGGCGCTCCACCACGTAACGCTCGTTGTAAATCGGAAGCTGAATGGTGACCTGCGGCAGCTTCTCAAAGTTCTTCACCGGCTTCGGAGCCTTCTTTCGGTGATGCAGGTACACCCAGGTGAGGTGATAGCGGTGAAGGCCGTAAATCGAGAGAATGATGAGGATGGTGAAGTACGGGATTAGAATCGAAAGGTCAAAAGCATTAGGCTGGTAAAGTCCTTGAAAGGGGTCCTTCTGAAAAATCCTCTGCGCGTACCGCACGAAGGCGTTCGGCGGCGCCATCAAAGCGAGAGAGATGAAAAGGCTCGACATACTTTCCGCAATGGATGCTCGTCGTTCCCCAGCCTGGACGGGTACAGAGCGTCGATGACTTGTCGATCGTCAGTGAAGTGCCCGCCGGAGCGAACCGAATGTCCGGCGAAGTAGTCTGGCTATCAGTGCGGGTACTGAGGTCGAACGGCAGCTCTCTCTGCCACGGGTGACCCGACACTTTATTATAGCGCACTCGCCTACAATCGCAAGGCGCCTTGTGTCCTGTGGTCCCCTTGATAAGACCGGCTGCGCAGCCACTCCAGTTGAAAGTCTCCGGGCCCGTCCGGATGCTTCCTCAAGGGGGCGTTGGAGCAGCGCCCGTTAAGACCCGAGAATTTCCCGGTAAACAGCCGCATCTACATTCCCGCCGCTGATTACACAGCACACATGGCGACCCTGGAAGCGGCCAGGTTCCGTGAACAGCGCTCCGACGGACAGCGCGCCGGTAGGCTCTGCCTTCAGATTGGCTAGCTCGAAAAGCAGCCTCACCGCGCGGGCGATTTCTGCCTCGGACACCTCGGCGATGCCTGCTAAACCGTCCTTAAGAATAGCCCAGTTGCGGCGGCCCAAGCTCAGCGTGCGGGCGCCGTCGGCGATGGTTTGAGGCTCGGCTTCGTTCGCCACGATCCGCCCCTCGCGTAGCGAGCGTGCCGCGTCATTCCCTAAAGCCGGCTCGGCGCCGACAACTTCAATTGATTGTCCCGCGCCGCCCGCGCGGCGCAGCCCCGTCACGATCCCCGAGGCCAATCCGCCGCCGCCCACGGGCGCGACGACGCAATCGAGGGGCTTATCGGCTGCGAGGCGGCCCAACTCCTCCCCCAGACTGCTGTTGCCCTCGATCACCAGTGGATCATCGTAGGCACTCGCCACGTAGGCTTCCGGATGCTCCTGCGCCAGTTCTTGGACTAGTGCGGCGCGCGACTTTGAGCGCACGTCCACAAATTCCACCTCACCGCCGTATTCGCGCACCGCGTCAACCTTCACTTTCGCGCTCGTCTCGGGCATCACGATGATCGCCCGCTTGCCCACCAGCGAGCAGGCATACGCCAGCGCTTGGCCGAAGTTACCCGAGGAGGCCGCGATGATCAGCGGATTCGACACGTGCGAGGCGAGATGATAGGCCGCCCGAAACTTGAAGCTGCCGGTATGTTGGAAGGTTTCGCTGGCTAGCAGCAGATTCACGCCCAGGCGCTGGCCGAGACGTGGTGCTTCGATGAGGGTGGTGGGACGCCAGGGCTGCGGAGCAGATGAAGCCATAGTCTCTAATGCGGCCGCGAGTGCAGGGCCCTTACTTCGAGCCCATCAACTCTCTGGAACTCCTTGAAATTCAGGGTGGCCAGCGGAGCCGCGTGAGCGACCGCGGTGGCTGCGATGATCAGATCGTAAGGCCCGATCATCTCACCCCGCCGAACCAATTCGGCCCAGAGCTGTGCATGCACTCGGGCAACTCGCAGGTCGAAGGGAAGTACATCCAGCGCCGCAAGTACAGAAGCAATGAAATTCTCTCGTTCCCGCCGCCGTTTCTCAGGCTGCGCACGGTGATAACCGTGCAGGAGTTCCGACACTGATATCGCAGACAGGACGGGCTGTGCTCCAGGTTGGACTTTGTACAAGCTGTCGAGAGGCAAGCCTCCTCTTTCAATTGCCACTAGAACGCTTGTGTCGACGGCAAGCAGTCCGGCCACGCCAACCTACCTTTCCCACGCCGAACGCGGCAACTCCCGAAACATGTTGTGGATCTCTTCCAGGTCATCCGCGAACTTGTCATCGGGTCTCGGTAGGCTCTTCCACCACTCGGCAAAGTTGTCCGTTGTCACCGGCTTCCGGCCTTTGATGGGTTCAATCCGGCAGACGGGCTCATGGTTGCGTTCCACCACAAATGACTCGCCGCGGTACTTCACCCGGTTCAGAATTTCCGAGAAGTTGCGCGCCGCCTTCGCCGCCGATATCTTTTGCACTTTCATAGTTCTGATTATCTGATTTTCAGATTCATAAAGCAAGGAGCACGACCAGGACTGTCAGACCCTCTGAAGCCACAACACTAAACCTGTACTGTGAACGTGGTTTCCGTCCGCGTCACCGGCCGGTAAAGGGTGTCTCGCTCGATGGGCTCGCGGCCGGCGTCGCGGATGAGGCGGGTGATATCGTGCCGGGTGAGCGCTTGGGGCGTGCCGGCGCCGGCGTCGTGGTAAATCTTCTCTTCCACCACGGTGCCGTCCAGATCATCGGCGCCGAAGCGCAGCGCCACCTGGGCCACGCGCGGGGTCATCATGATCCAGTAGGCCTTGATGTGCGGAAAATTGTCGAGCAGCAGCCGGGAGACGGCCACGTTCTTCAGGTCCATAAAGCCGGTGGTCTCGGGGTGCTCCACCAGCTTCCCAAGCTCCGTGTTCGCAGGATGAAATGCCAGCGGGATGAAAGTCTGAAAGCCGTGAGTCTCATCCTGAAGGCCGCGTAATTGCAGCAGATGGTCCACGCGGTCTTCAGCCGATTCGATATGGCCGTAAAGCATAGTGGCGTTCGAGTGCAGGCCCAGTTCGTGCGCGGTGCGATGAATCTTCAGCCACATATAAGCGCCGATCTTATGGTCGCAGATCACCCGCCGCACCGCGGGAGCAAAAATCTCGGCCCCCCCGCCGGGCAGCGACCCCAGGCCGGCGTCCTTCATTCGCTCCAGGACTTCGCGGACGGATAGCCTCGTGATGTGGGCGTAATAGCCGATTTCGACGGCCGTGAAGGCCTTCAGATGGACGGTTGGGAAGCGCTCCTTCAGGCCACGCAGCAGGTCAAGGTAGTAGTCGAAGGGCAGGTCAGGGTGCAATCCGCCCACAATGTGGAACTCGGTCACGGCCTCCGTCCATCCCTCGCCCGCGCGCCGGAAAGCCTCATCGAGCGCCATGGTGTAAGCGCCGGGCGCATCCGGCTTGCGGCCGAAGGCGCAGAGCTTGCAACTGGCCACGCACACGTTCGTGGGATTAATGTGCCGGTTGACGTTGAAGTAGGTCGCGTTGCCGTGCAGCTTCTCGCGGACGTGATTCGCCAGGTACCCGGCCGCCAGCAGGTCATTCGACTTATACAGAGTGACGCCGTCATCGAAGCTCAATCGCTCACCGGCCAGCACCTTCTCGGCGATAGGCGCTAGCGACGCGTCACTGAGGCGTAGAGTAGAAGGCAACATAGGAGAACGGAGACAATTGAATTCACTATTTTAGCAGGCTGGGGAAAGACTCGTCTAAACAGTTCGTTGAAAAACTCGCCGAAACTGTCATTCCGAGGAGCTGTAGGCGACGAGGAGTCTCGTATTTCCTTCAGTTTCAAGGCAAGATTCCTCGCGAAGTTTACCCTGAGCTCCTTCGCTGCGCTCAGAGCCTGTCCTGAGCAACGCGAAGGAACCGTTCGCAGCGGAGGAGCGAACGGGCTCGGAATGACACGGTCCCGCAAGGTTTTTCAACAAGCTGCTAATCTGTCATTCCGCCCACAGGAACACTGGGAAAGGGCTATCGCGCGAAGCCGTCATTCCTTTGCGAATGCTTCCGGTCTTTCTCTGTGCCTTGGTGCCTCTGTGGTTGATTTTACTGCGCCACCCGGAAGGGCACATTACTGGAAAGCGTGCCGCTGGGTGTGACCACCTGAATTTCGCCGGTCGTGGCGCCGGCTGGAACGGTGGTTTGGATCACTGAACCCGCCTTCACTGTGAATGCCGCCACAGTGCCGTTGAAGGTGACGCTGGTTGCGCCGGTCAGATTGGTTCCCAGGACGATAACAGGTCTTCCCACTTTGCCGAGGGTGGGCTGTGTTTCCACGAAAGGCCCAAGTCCGACAGACAAGCTGAAGATGGAGCCATCGCCGTTGATTCCGCCAGATGAGGTCGTACCGTAGAAGTTCCCATTGGTGTCCTGCACCAGCCCAGCTTGGGGATTCTGGCCGTCTGCGCAACCACTTTGGGAGCACAAGCTGTACAACGTCATTAACGTGCCGGTTGGGGTAATCATGAAGACCGTGCCCTCGCCGTCGGCCCCGCCATTCGTTGCCGTGCCGTAGAAGTTCCCATCGGTGGCCTGGACTGGCGCAGCAGTCGGGAATTGGCCATCGGCGCAACCGCTCTCGGCGCAAAAGTCGTGAAGGGTTGTGAGTGTTCCACTAGGAATGATTCTGAAAATTGTGCCGCAACCAAAGCCGTTTTTGCAGTAGTGGCTGGCCCCGCCCTGCTGCGTCGTTCCGTAAAGGCTCCCGTTGGTCGCTTGGACTAGCCCCGCCCAAGGCAGTGCGCCGTCCGCGCAACGTTGTTTCGAGCAAAAAGTGTGGAGAGTCGTCAGCGTCCCACTTAGGGTGATCTTGAATATTGTCCCAGCGACGCTGACGCCTCCAAGCTCCGTTGTGCCGTATAAGTTCCCGTCGTCTGCCTGGATAAGTCCTGCCAGCGGCGTTGCGCCGTCCGCGCAACTACTTTGTGAGCAAAAGCTGTGAAGTGTGGTTAGCGTACCCGCCGGACTAACTTTGAAGATTGTCCCGCCTGAGCCGTTGGCCCCGCCACTAATCGTTGTGCCATACAAGTACCCGTCACTAGCCTGTAGGAGGCCTGCGTACGGGGTTCCTCCGTCCGCGCACCCCGTCTGCGCGCAAAAGCTGTAAAGTGTAGTTAGTGTCCCCGCTGGGGACATTCTGAAGACCGTGCCATAGCCATTGGCCCCGCCACCCTCAGTGGTCCCGTAAAAGTACCCATCGGTCGCCTGGATCAGCGGCGCCATGGGGCCGATGCCGTCTGCGCAGCCGCCTTGCGAGCAGAAGCTGTAGACTGTCGTCAGCGTGCCGCCGGTGGTGATCTTGAATACTACCCCTCCGCCGTTTCCTCCCGACTCCGTCGTACCGTACAAGCTGCCATCGGTGGCCTGGAGCAGCCCCGCGTACGGGTTGACACCGTTCGTACCGTCGAAGCCAGAGAGTGTAGTGAAAGTCTGCGCCGGCAGCACAATCGCCGTGGCTGCGCACAGCAGGCACAGCGCGCACGATACCTTCCACCAATTCAGTTTGCTCATACTCCCCCCTTTTGAGTGCGATAGCCCTTCGCTGCCGCACTCCAGAGCGCCTAAA
>JASHYZ010000163.1 GCA_030042795.1 Terriglobia bacterium
CCCGAAGTCAGAGCCGATGCCGCGGCTGCCCCGGTGCATGGAAGTCCGGCGTGGATGCGCTCCATTTACAGCCTCCCCTCTACGGGCGGCGCGGGTGTGATCGCTATCGTCGATGCCTATGACTACCCCTCAGCCCAGCACGACCTGAACACCTTTTCCGCCCAGTTTGGCCTGCCCGAGTGCACGACGGCCAACGGCTGCTTTCACCAGGTCTACGCCTCCGGGGCGAAGCCGGCGGCGAACTGCAGTTGGGCCCAGGAAGAAGCTCTCGACGTGGAGTGGGCGCACGCCATGGCACCCAACGCGAAGATCGTGCTGGTTGAAGCCGCGTCAAGCGGCAGCAAGGACATGGTGAAGGCTATCGACGTCGCCAGCGCCCTCGTTAGTCCCGACGGGCGCGGATTCGGCGAGGTTAGCATGAGCTGGGGGTTCGGTGAATTTTCCAGCGAGACCAGCCTTGATTCACACTTTATGCAGGAGGGGGTTGTTTACGTCGCCTCAGCCGGTGACGTGGGCGGCGGGCGCAATTATCCTGCAACTTCGCCTCACGTCGTGGCCGCGGGCGGCACCAGCCTCCACTTTAACGCGCAAGGACAACTGCAAAGCGAGAGCGCCTGGAGCGACGCCGGCGGAGGCCCGAGTTCCTATGAGCCCCGGCCCGCCTACCAGAACGTGATTGTCGAGATCGTGGAGGGGCATCGCGGAACGCCGGACGTTTCTTTTGACGCTGATCCCAACTCCGGAGCCTGGGTCTACGACAGCACGTCCTGCGGCGGGATGGCGGGCTGGATGATGTTCGGCGGCACCAGCCTCTCGTCTCCTTCAATCGCCGGAATCATCAATCTGGCTGGCCACTTCTACAGCTCCGGCACGCTGGAGCTCGACAACCTCTACAGCCACCTCGGCACCGCGGACTTCCGCGATATCACTCTCGGTGAGGCGGGACCCTTCAAGGCCACCAAAGGTTGGGACTTTGCCACCGGGATCGGCACCAGCGTAGGCTTGGCGGGAAAGTAGAACGGCTCAAGATTTTCCTCTCTTCATACACGCGCATCCCAACAACATCCAGGTGCCAATCCCAAGGCCGCCCGTGCCAACATGGATGAAGGTCCATTGCCGCCGCGCAACTTTTCTTCATCATCGGTGTTTGAGCCAGTGGAGGGTCGGGACCTTTTAGTTAAGGCTCTGCCAAGTGCAGGCACAACAAAAGGAGAATTGAGAAATGACAAATTTGAGTCGCAGATTCATCATCGCATCGTCGGCGGCGATACTTGGGCTTGCGCTGGCTTCTCCTGGCCCCGCCCGAGCGCAGCAGGGAGACGCCGCTCGCCTGAACAGCGTGCAGCAGCAGCAAAAGCAAGAGATTCGCGAGGGTGCTGATAGCAGCAAGCTCAACAAGAAAGAGGCCGCCAAGCTGGCAAAGCAAGAAAAAAATATCCGGACTCTCGAGGCGCGGGATCGAGCCAAGGGGCCTTTGACAAACGCTGAAGCCAACCAACTGAAGCAGGCAACTCAGCGCGAGAACGCCGAAATCAAGCACGCTGAGGCTCACAACGGCAGGGCACACAATCGCTAAGCCGAACTTTTGGCCGGGTACTCGGCGTGGCGAAAGGGTGACCTTCCGCTGCGCTGAGCCTTCGGCTCACTTTTCACGAAATGCGTGACGCGCCTGCCCGTCACACCCGCAGGAAAATCTTACGGCGGTAGAGGTGAAGGAACACGCACCAGCTTACGGCCGCGCCGGTGGCTTCCCGAATGAACGGCTTCCAGGCGCCCATGTAGGGAAAGAGGCCGTGAATGAGGACGTCCCCGGGAATACGGAAGTCAAAGAATCGATGGGCGAGATACATGGCAATGGAATTGGCGCCAATCACCACAAAAAAGAATGCCCAACGTTGATATCCACGCACGTCAATGATCCAGTAAAACAGCGCCAGCAACAGAAGGCTCCAGCCGCCCGCGAACAGCACGAAAGAGCTGGACCAGATATTCTTGATAATCGGAAAATCAAGACTCCATAGCAGTGCCACGCCAAGGCTCGCAAGTCCGGCGAACGCCAAGCCGGCGGCTTTCCGATTTGGCGGCCGCACCGAACGGAGCCAATGGCCGGCCAGCACTCCCATCATGCAGGTAGCCACAGCCGGGATCATCGAAATCAGCCCTTCGTTGTCGCCGAACTCGTAACAGCAGAATGGTCTAGGCAGGAACCGCTGGTCAAAATGCGCTGCCAGGCTCCCCTGCGGGGTCAGCACGCCGGCGCCGAATCCGGGCACCGGCACCAACATCATAATCGCCCAGTAACCCAGCAGGGTGGCGGCGGTGGCGATCACCTGCCCGCGAACCTTTAGGTTCATTGTCAGGAGTGTTGAGCAGAAATAGGCGATGGCAATGCGCTGCAGGACGCCGGAGAGCCGAAGTTGGTGAAAGTTGAAATCGAGCAGACCGTTGTACACAAGTCCGAGAAGCAATAGCAGTCCGAAGCGGCGAAAGGCGTGCCCATAGAGCCTGCGCCGATCGCCGCCTTCTTCGAGGCGTCGCGTAAGAGAAAACGGCAGCACCAAGCCCACCACGAAAACAAACAGAGGAAAGATGAGGTCATAAAAGTGGAACCCCGCCCAGGGGACGTGTTCAAATTGCTGGCTTAATGCTGCCGTCACTCGAGTCGGGTGGGCCCGGTAGAAGGTGTGAATAAGCTCCTCGCCGCCGCTGATCCAGAACATGTCGAATCCTCGGAGCGCGTCGATGGATGCGATACGCCCCGGAGCTGCGGTCTCCCGCTTCGGCTCGGCAGCCCGTTCCTGTACTGCGGTCTCCAGCATCGTCGCCTCGGACTATGTCAATTTTACTGTAATCTCCGAGAAAGCGAGACCAATGTCAAGGGCAGCCTCCTCGTTTGGGCGGCGGTTTGCAGCCAAAAGCAATCCTAAGGGCCTCATAAGGGCTATTCGGGCGCCGCAACAATAAGCTGACCCGTTGCACCAAAATGGGTATGATATCCGCTGCACCGGCCGGATGGGAGCTGTTATGAACTGCCACGTTGGTACCCACTCGGAAAGCCCGGCGGCGCCGCCGGGGGGCGCTCCTTTGACACTTCGCATGAAAATTATCAGCGATCCTCGGCTTCTGCCGGTGGTGCGAAGTGCCGTCTCGGAGTTGGCCAACGTGTGTGGTTTTCAGGAGGAACAGCGCCGGCGGATCACACTGGCCGTGGACGAGGCGTTGAGCAACGTTATGCGTCATGCCTACAAGAACCGGTGTGACGAGGAAATCGAACTAAGCTGCCAGGTGCATGAGGAATGCCTGGAATTCCACTTCATCGATCGCGGCGAGGCGGCGGACCGCTCCAGAATTTGCGCCCAGCCCTTGGACGAAATCGCCACGGGCGGGCGCGGCACTCACCTGATCCGGCAGATCATGGATGAGGTTTGTTACGATCGAGTTCCCGAGGGAAACAGGCTACGCCTCAAGAAGTACCTCCCGGGCATCAAGAGCTAAGGAGTAGGGAAGAGCGTTGCCTTCTGCCAGGGCCATAGTTTGCGACAAGGCCCCACTTTTGCCACTTCGAGCATTCATGAGTAGTGGGATAGGCCGATATTACGAACCTCCGAGGAAAACTCGAATGATCATAGCAACCCGCGAGCAGCCAGGAGCGATGATTGTGGACGTGAGCGGCGACGTTGATATGGGCACTTCGCCGGGCTTGAGAAAGGCCTTGCTGGAATCGTTGAGTGCGACGCCCCGTCTGGTGATAAACCTGGGCGGGGTGCGCTACATCGATAGTTCCGGGATTGCCTCGCTGGTGGAAGTATTGAAGGAAGCGCGCAACAAGGAGAAGCGTTTGGTGCTGTTCGGCCTGAATACGGCAGTGCGTGAGGTATTGCACCTCACGCGGCTGATCAAGATTTTTGAGATTCGTGAGACTGAAGAACAAGCCCTGGCGTAATGTCCTGAGGGCTGCTGATTCAGGGTCAGCCTTCCCTCACAGATTTGGGTGTTCTGCCCTGCCATTTGCGAATTTTCTTGGGGGGGCGAACCAAAGGCGGCGTTTCAACCAGGTTTTGACCCCGCCTCAAGACGCATGCATTGGTGGAATGGCGATCTTGCGCCCTGAGGGCTGTAAGGGTACGGCGCTCAGGGCGCGAGATCATACAATGTGGCGAGGGCCTGTAGCAGCGGGGCTGGAAGCCCCCGCCCTTTCCCGGCCACGGTCACGGTTTCAGGCCTCATCCAAGCTCATCATGAAAACCCAAGGACTCACGGCGGTTCCGGATCGGGTCGGACTGGAAACTCTGAAGGGTTTGGCGTACGTGGGAGGCTTGGCCCGGTTGGCGGGCGAGGCCGCCTACATTACTTTCGCCGGTCCGTTTCGCGGCCAGCGCCTGCGTCCGCAGCGCGCTTTTCACCAGGCCATGACTGTGGGTGTACAGGCCATTCCTATCATTTCCCTCATCAGCTTTTTTGTAGGCCTCATTATGGCTCTGCAGAGTGCCTACGAACTTCGGCGGCTAGGGGCCATTCAGTTTGTCGCAGCCGCGGTGGCGATCTCGATTGTTCGGGAGCTGGGCCCGCTGATGACCGCCGTCATGGTGATCGGCCGGTCTGGCTCGGCATTTGCCGCCGAAATCGGGACCATGAAAGTGACGGAGGAAGTGGATGCGCTCGAGACGATGGCGCTTCGGCCGGTGGCTTTTCTGGTGGCGCCAAAATTCTTGGCGATGCTGGTGATGGTGCCGTGTCTCACGATCTGGGCTGACTTCATGGGTGTGATGGGCGGATGTCTATTCGGGGTCTCGGCGGCGAATTTCACGTTCGCTTCGTATCTCCACGCCACGCTTGACGCGCTCGTGCTGCGCGATGTTTCGACGGGTCTGGTGAAGAGCGCCTTATTTGCCATCGTGATCACCGCCGTAGGCTGCCAGGAGGGCTTTTCCACAGGAGCTGGCGCTGAGGAAGTTGGACGCTCTACGACCGAGGCGGTGGTGAAGTCGATCTTTCTTGTTATTGCCGTTGACCTGGTTTTTACGGCTCTGTTTTACTTTACCAGCTAGCACTTGGTGCGTTCTGTATAGGCTGGCCGATTGTTTGTTTATGACTGCTGTTGCTACAGGCGCCGGACGTCCCGTGATCTCGGTGGTGAATCTCCGGGTAAGCTACGGCGAGCGGGAGATCCTGCACGGGATCAGCTTCGACGTGCGGCAGGGTGAAACCTTAGTGATCCTGGGCGGCTCCGGCTCGGGCAAGAGCACATTACTTCGGACCCTGATAGGGCTGGAGAGGCCGAGCGGCGGAGACGTGTGGATCAAGGGCATCAATATCGCCCGAGCCTCGAGTCGCCAACTGGACGACATTCGCAAGAAGATGGGAGTTTCCTTCCAAGGTGGCGCCCTTTTTGGTTCCATGACAGTCGGCGACAACGTGGCCCTGCCGCTGCGCGAACATACTCGTCTGGAAGAATCCACCATCCAGATCATGGTGCGGATTAAGCTGGAGCAAGTCGGGCTTGCGACTTTTGTGGACTTTATGCCCTCGCAACTGAGTGGCGGGATGAGAAAGCGCGCCGCCGTGGCACGCGCGCTGGCGATGGACCCGGAGATCCTTTTTTTTGACGAGCCGTCGGCTGGACTCGATCCAATTATTGCGGCCGGTATCGATC
>JASHYZ010000164.1 GCA_030042795.1 Terriglobia bacterium
TACTCGGGCTGGGATCATCCGCAGGCCATTCCGTCCGGTCAACAAGTTAATTACCGTTTCTCCCTACCTACCGCGAATCACGTTTTCCTGCCTGGACATCGCATCATGGTGCAGGTGCAATCGAGTTGGTTTCCACTCTACGACCGAAACCCGCAGACGTTCGTTCCCAACATCTTCTGGGCCAAGCGCGAGGACTATCGAAAAGCCACGCAGCGCATCTACCACTCGTCCGACTCGCGGAGCTTCGTTGAGCTGCCCGTGGTGACCACGCCTTAGCGAACAGATCCCGGTACCTATCATTCCCGCTTTCGCGGGAATGACTGCCTGAAAGTAGATCCCGTAGGTCCAACGATGTCACCCCCGCGTAAGCGGGGGTCCACAGTGAGAAAGGGCCGAGCACAAGCGAGCATCTCTGAAACAAGCGAACTAACTTGCATTTTGCAAGTGACCTTGATAATGTGTCCGCTTGTGCCTCGAAAGCCGAAGTCAAGACGCCGCTCCGGGTGCCCGGTAAGCATCTCGCTGGAGCTGCTCGGAGACCGCTGGTCGCTCTTGATCGTCCGCGACCTGATGGTTCGTGGGTTTCATACCTTTCGGGAGTTCCAGGAATCGGGTGAAGGAATCGCTACCAACATCCTGGCCAACCGTCTGCAGAAGCTCGAAGCCTCGGCAATCATCACTGCCGAAGAGGAAACAGCAGACGGCCGTAAGGTGAATTACAGGCTAACCGAAAAGGGTATTGACTTGGCGCCTGTACTGCTCGACCTCCTGGTTTGGGCGTCGCGTCATGAGAAGACAGGGGCGCCGTGCGACGTCATTCTAAACCTCGCTAAAAATCGTGAGCACGTGCTGGCGGAGGTCCGGCGACGCTGGCGGGAGCACGATCCGAGGCCCTTGCAAGTTGAGGGACGGTGGGTGTTTTGAATCTGGAATTTCAAGTCCGTCTTTGGCTGCAGGACGGAGGCCGCACGCGGTTCTCCGGGTTTCTGTGTGGCCTCCGAAGTGAGTTTCTCCTCCGGAGGCTGAAGCAAAAATTCACCACAGAGGCCACGGAGGCGTACAGAGGCTGTTCTCTGTGCCCTCTGTGGTGAGCTTTTCTTCTGGATGCAACTGAAAAGCGGTATAGAAAGGGACAAAGCGAAATGCCGAAAATTACTCCCTTCCTCTGGTTCGATACTCAGGCCGAAGAGGCCGCGAAGTTTTACACGTCCATTTTCAAGAATTCGAAGATTACCGGTATCGCCCACTACCTGGAAGGATCACCGGGCCCGGCCGGAAGCGTCATGACAGTAGGCTTTGAACTCGGGGGGCAACCGTTCACCGCTCTCAACGGCGGCCCGATTTTCAAGTTCACCGAAGCCATATCGTTCGTGGTGCACTGTGAGAGCCAGAAAGAAGTGGATGAGTACTGGGAAAAACTCTTGCAGGGAGGGCAGGAAAGCCAGTGCGGCTGGCTGAAAGACAAATATGGGCTGTCGTGGCAGATCACCCCCAATGCCCTGATCGAGATGCTGCAAGACAAGGACACAAAGAAATCGAAGCGAGTGATGCAGGCCATGCTTCAAATGAAGAAGATTGACATTGGCGCTCTAAAGCGGGCCTATGGGCAGCAGTAAGGCGTCTACAATCGGATGACGGCGTCACGAAGGCGACACAGTTTTTCCGGAGCATGTCGATTTCTGGCCGGCTCGAACGACAACCATACGGGAGAGTGTGGGGCGAGGCGGCATCAGCGAAAGCACGGAACACCTAGCGCGCCTTCGCTGCAACCAAACAGAGGTTTTCAGTGACCTCTGTGCCCAAAATGCGTCAACACTCTGGCCACGGAGCTTCAATCAGCTCCGTGTCTTGGCGCTTCTGGGCACAGAGGTCACTGAGAAACCAAACGGCGTGTCTCACTGTTGCGAGTTGCTCGGGACCACGAACAAGGAGTCTAACTCAAAAAGGAGACGAGGCATGAGCAAAGTTAGGGTATTGGCGGGCACACGCAAGGGGGCGTTCGTTCTGGAGTCGGACGGAAAGCGTGAGAGATGGGACGTGAGGGGTCCCTTCTTCGCGGGTTGGGAGGTTTATCACATGAAGGGGTCGCCTGCCGATCCCAATAGGATTTACGCATCACAATCGAGCAGTTGGTCCGGACAGGTGATTCAGCGTTCGGATGACGGCGGCAAGACGTGGGAAGCGCCGGGCGGCGGCGTGACGACTTCGCCGCAAGGCTGGCCGATGGGCGAGAGCAACAAATTTGTCTACGACACGTCGGCGGAGACCGGTAAGCCGCTCACTACCCATCAGTTTTATGACGGCACGCAGCACCCGTGGGAGTTCAAGCGCGTGTGGCACCTGGAGCCGTCACTTACTGATCCGGATACGGTCTACGCCGGCATCGAGGACGCGGCCTTGTTCCGTTCAACCGACGGCGCTCATTCCTGGCAGGAGCTCTCAGGGCTGCGTGGCCACGGCACCGGGCCCAAGTGGCAACCGGGCGCAGGCGGCATGTGTCTGCACACCATTATTCTTGACCCGAGTGACCCAAACAAGATTTACATCGCCATTTCCGCGGCGGGAGCGTTCCGCACCGACGATGGTGGCGTCACGTGGAAGCCCATCAATCGCGGCCTCAAGTCACAATACATCCCGAATCCCGAGGCCGAAGTCGGCCACTGTGTCCACCACATCGCCATGAACCCCTCGCGCCCAGGTCATCTGTTCATGCAGAAACACTGGGACGTGATGCGCAGTGACAACGCCGGCGACCAATGGAGCGAGGTCAGCGGCAATTTGCCCACCGACTTCGGCTTCGCCATCGACGTTCACGCCCACGAGCCGGAGACGGTCTACGTTGTGCCCATCAAGAGCGACGCGGAGCACTATCCGCTCGACGGCAAGCTGCGCGTGTTCCGTAGCCGTTCGGGCGGGAACGAGTGGGAGGAACTTGCCAAGGGCCTGCCGGAGCGGAACTGCTATGTGAACGTGTTTCGTGACGCCATGGCGGTGGACCAACTTGATACGTGCGGCGTTTATTTCGGCACCACCGGCGGACAGGTTTACGTTTCGGCTGATTCCGGAGACAATTGGTCAGCCATCGTTCACGATCTGCCGCCGGTGCTTTCGGTGGAGGTGCAGACACTGCAATAGGCAAGTGGGCTGCCGCCAGTAGGCTTCCACGTCATTCCCACGGAAGCGGGAACCGGGTTACGTGATTACCAGGTTGACTGTGGAGTTGACTGTGGAGTAAGCTCCACAATATGGAGACAATTCAAGTTGTTCTCGATTCTCAACTGCTGCGAGCCACCAATAGCGCCGCCAAGCGGGCGCGGGTAAATCGCTCGGCGCTCGTCCGCCAGGCACTGCGCGAGTACCTGAAGCGGCTTGAGATCCAGAGGCTGGAAGCCCTCGATCGCCAAGGCTATCAGCAGCATCCTGAAGATGAGGTCGAGGCTGCTTATTGGGAACGGGTGGCAGCGTGGCCGGAGCGGTAGTCCGTGGCGAGATACGCCTTCATCGTTTCGCTCGTTCGGATAAGCAAAGACCGGTGCTTGTCCTAACCCGGGAGGAAGCAGTGCGGTATCTGTCCTGGGTTACGGTGGCCCCAGTCACTTCGACAATTCGGGGCGTGCCCTCTGAAGTCCGCTTGACCGAGGCAGACGGAATGAAAGGGCCATGCGCGGTCAATCTACACAACCTCGTCACTGTGTCGAAGCAGCACCTGGGCCGGAGAGTGGCCATGCTCAGCCCCGAGCGAATGAGCGAAGTCTGTGCTGCGCTTGCTTTCGCGCTAGGGTGCGTGCATGATCCCCGGGCGATATTGCCCGTCGAGGTGCAGACACTGCAATGATCCGCGTAATGCTTCCCACCCACCTCCGAACGCTGGCGAAACTCGATGGCGAAGTGACGCTCGAAGTGGAAGGCGCGGTCACGCAACGCTCTGTGCTCGACGCCCTCGAGGCTTGCTATCCCGTGCTGCGCGGAACTATTCGCGAACACGAGACGCTGAAGCGTCGGGCGTTCATCCGGTTCTTCGCTTGCGAGGAGGATCTGTCGCACGACTCGCCGGACGCCCCGTTGCCTGATGCCGTGGCATCGGGCAAGGAGCCCTTTGTGGTGATCGGTGCCATCGCCGGCGGCTAGGTTTCAAGACCAACATCAGTCTTATTCGTAGCGCAGCGCCACCATCGGATCCACGCGAGAGGCGCGGCGTGCTGGTAGGTAGCCGGCCAATGCGGCGGCAACCACCATCAGCAAAGCCGCGACTGCAATGGTGAGCGGGTCGTTGGGCTTCAGACCGTAAAGAAAAGTTGCGACCAGCCGTGACGCTCCAAGCGCGGCAAGTGTTCCTGCTGCGATACCAATCGCGACGAGCAGAAGAGTTTCGCGCAGGACCATCCCCAGAATCTCGCCGCGATTGGCGCCCAGCGCCATGCGGATGCCGATCTCGCGCGTTCGTTGCGAGGTGGCGAAGGCCATGATGCCGTAAACGCCCACGCAGCCCAGCAGGGCTGCTAGCAATCCGAAAAAGCTGGTGAGACGCGCGAAGAGGCGCTCCTGAAACAGGGTTTGATTGATCTGCTCTACCTGGCTCTTTACTTGATAAAGAGCCAGGTTCGGGT
>JASHYZ010000165.1 GCA_030042795.1 Terriglobia bacterium
TACCCGAGGGATACTGCGGCTAAAAAGCTTCAGCGCCAAACAACAGTTTGCGGAATTGCTGCGCGACAACGCCGTGGATGTAATCACCCTGGAGCCTCTAAACGTCGGCGGCATTCTGGCTTCGCGCAAATTGGCGGACATGGTGGACGCACACTACGGGGTCATTGTGCCCCACAGCGCGCAGGGACCCATCTGCACGCTGGCCTGCCTTCAGATCGCCGCCTGCACTCCGAACTTTTATATGCAGGAGTACTTCGACGAGTTCAACGTGGGCTGGGAGAAAGACCTGTTTACCTGGAACCCGAAGCTGGTTGACGGCCACCTGGAATTGCCCACCGCGCCGGGCCTGGGGTCCGACCTAAACCTGGAGGTCATCCAGCAGCACCCGTACCACGGCGATCAGCCTGACATCAACCTTTGGCAAGAGAACTGGCACTTCCGGCGATCGGAAGAAGAGAGCCGAAACGAATAGAAGGGAGCGGTAGCGGTTTAGGGAGTTACCGTGACACTTCCAACGGCACCACGAAGATTCCGGTAGCGAGCTCCCGGCTTACGCGCACGGCGCTCGCGCTTTCGCCGATCCGGAGCCAGAGGGACGCATTTCGTACCCCAGCTTCGACAACAATCGTGACACGTGGCCTCAAGCCGAGACGTTCCATCTCCCGGAGCCGGGAGGGCTCACGATCGGAGACGCTGCTGACCACCGCTGGCACACCGCACGCCCAGTGGGAGAGCGACACCTCCTCACGCTTGGGCACCGCGCCGCTCCTTTCCGGGATCAGATGGCCGTGCGGGTCCGTCTGTGGATCGCTGAGCTTCGCTGCGATGCGGTCTTCGAGTTTTTCCGAAATGAAGTGCTCAAGCCGCTCCGCTTCCTCATGGACCTCGTCCCAACTGTAATCCAGGCAGTCGTGCAGGAATCGCTCCAAAAGCCGGTGATGTCGCAGCACCTCCAGAGCCCGCATCTTTCCCGCCCGCGTTAGGCGCACCCCGTGATGCCGTTCATATCGGACGAGTGCGGGACGGTGCGCGGCGAGTTTTTTGACCATTCCTGTGACCGACGCCGCCCGAACACCCAGTTGCTGCGCCAGCGCGTTGCTGGTTGCGCGATGTTCTTCCGGTCCGCTCAACTCAAGGATCGCCTTGAGGTAATCGTCCACCGACTCCGTGTTGATTAATACCCGCATTTAGTTTCTACTAAGCAGATTATCTGACTCCGACAAAATTTTCCAGGATAGAGCGCAAGGAGTAATGCCCCCAAAATAGGGCTCGGGAAATTATCCTTGTCTACTCATTAAGCGTTAGGATAAACTATTTTAGTCATGCCTAAATATGTGATGTGGACTACTATTCTCGCTTTCTTGTTGTTGTGTCCCCCGCTCGCGAGGCCGCAAGGCGAGACTACGAGCGCCATCGCAGGAGAAGTGACCGACCCAAGCGGGGCGGCTGTCGCCGGAGCGGATGTCACCGCCGTGAATGTTGGGAACGGGATGAAGCGCAATACCCAAACGGATGCGACCGGCCGGTTTCTTTTTCCCCAATTGAGTCCCGGAACCTACTCGGTTCAGGTCGCGGCGGTGGGTTTCGCACCGCAGCAGACCGATTCGGTAGCCGCAAGCCTTGGGCGCACCCGGACCGTGAACTTCGCGTTGAAAGTGCGTGCTGAGCGGCAGGCTATTACTGTGGTTGAGGGCGCGCCTCTGATCAACACGGAAAACCCGAACACCGCTACAGTGATGAACGCGCCTGCACTCGAGAGTCTGCCGAACCCCGGCAGTGACCTCACTTACCCGCTCCAGTTTGCGGCGGGCGCTCTCATCAACACCGCCGGCAGTAGCAACGACTTCGTCGGCTCCAGCAACGGGTACGGCAACATCGAGTTCAACGGTCTGCCGGCGCTTTCGAACGGCTACATCGTGGACGGGCTGGAATCCAACGATCCGCTGACCAACCTCAATAGCGGTCTCTCTACCAATCTGGTTCTGGGCCTCAATTCGGTCGCCGAGGTCACCGTGAACACTCTGTCTTACGCGGTGGATCAGGGCCGCTACGGCGCCTCTCAAATAAACTATGTCACCAAGTCGGGAACCAACAAGCTCCACGGAAACCTCTATGATCTGTGGAACGGCTCCCGATTCAACGCTGCGGATTTTTTCACCAACGCGACGGCGGGTAATCACAAACCGCGCTCGACGGTAAATCACTTCGGGGGCCGCTTCGGCGGCCCACTGGTTCACGACAAGCTCTTCTTCTTTTTTGACTCCGAATGGGTGCGAATCGCGCTACCCATCGTGACTGCGACCACAGTTCCCACGCCCGCGCTCGAAGCTTACGTCCTGCAGCAGCTCCCCGTTGGGGGCCGGGACGCCATCACCGGTGCAATATATCCGGCGCAGCCGCAACTGGTACCCTTCTACCGCAAGCTGTTCTCCTTGTACCAGACGACGGCGGGAACGCCGCTCGCCGTGCTCGGATGTCCCTTCGAGAGCGACGGCAGCATCGCCGCGGGCAGCCCACTCAATGGCACCGGATGCGCCAACCGTCAGAGCATCTCGCACTCGAGCGACGATCACGAGCAGGTGCAGACCGCGCGCTTTGACTACAACCCGAGCCAGAAGAATATGACCTGGTATCGCCTTCAGTCCGACACGGGCTTGCAGGCCGCCTATACGGACCCTATCAATCCTCTCTTCAACGCGATCTCGCCACAACCTCTCTACTCGCTGGCATCAGGCTACACTCGCGTCTTCTCGGGACACTTGGTGAACTACTTCAATCCAGCATTTTCGTGGTATGAGAGCCTGTTTGGGCCCACGAACCTACAAGCAACGCTTTCCGCTTTCCCGATTGTCCTCGAAGGCCTCGGAGCAAGTGCGCCGTTCACCACCCTCGGAGGGCTGGACAACACCTGGATTCAGGGGCGGCGCGCCAGCCGCT
>JASHYZ010000166.1 GCA_030042795.1 Terriglobia bacterium
ATCGACACAGAGCAAGCGTCCGAACGCGGCCTTTATCGTTCCGATGATGCCGGCTCGACGTGGCGGCACGTGTCCTCTGATGCGCGAATTGACGGCCGCGCTTGGTATTTCAGCGGCGTTTTCGTGGACCCGCAGAATGCCGACACCGTGTACGTGCCCAACACGGCGCTCTATCGCTCGACGGATGGCGGCGCCACGTTCGTACCCATCAAAGGCGCACCCGGCGGCGACGACTATCACTTTCTGTGGCTGAATCCGAGCAACTCCAAGCGCATGATCTTGGCCAGCGACCAGGGTACCGTGGTGAGCGTTGACGGGGGAGAAACCTGGAGCTCGTGGTACAACCAACCTACGGCGCAGTTCTATCACGTGGCGACCGATAACCAGTTTCCCTACCACGTTTACGGCGCGCAACAGGATTCCGGTAGCGTGGATATTGCCAGCCGGAGCGACTCGCCGGAAATCACCTTTCGAAACTGGAGAGCAACAGCGGGCGGCGAGGCCGGCTATATGGCCCCGGATCCGCTACATCCCGACCTCGTGATCGGCGGCGATCTCTATGGCGGCATCGGGCGGCTGTGGAAGAGCACGAGTCAGGAGACGGACATTGCGCCAAGCCTTGGCCGGGAATTCGGCTTTGGGGGTGGCGGCGGTTGTCACGCGGGCGAGAGTTTTCGTTTCGACTGGACCGCGCCCATCGTTTTTTCGCCCAAAGATCCACAGTCGCTCTACTTCAGCTCCCAGGTGATCTGGAAGACCCTGGACGACGGCACAAGCTGGCGCGCGATCAGTCCGGACCTGACGCGCCCGGTTGAGGGTCCGCAGCCGCCGCCCGGCGGAGGGCCACGCGACTTCGTAAAGGTCACGGGTTGCGGAGTGGTCTACACCGTCGCCCCTTCACCGCTCGATGCGAATGAAATTTGGGCGGGCACGGACGACGGCATCATCCAGTTGACGCGCGACGGCGGCAAGATCTGGAAAAACGTAACGCCGCCGAGCCTCGGCCCTTGGAGCACTGTCAGCTTAATGGATGCCTCGCACTTTGACGGCGCTACGGATTACGTTGCCATCGACCGGCACGGGTTGGATGACCAGCGGCCCCATATCCTGCGCACCCATGACTACGGCGCCACCTGGCAGGAGGTGGATGACGGCCTTCCCGCCAGCGGCTACGTTCACGTGGTGCGGGAGGACCCTGTGCGCCGTGGGTTGCTCTACGCCGGCACCGAGACGGGCGTCTTTGTGTCCTTCGACGACGGCGATCATTGGCAGAACTTGCAGTTGAATCTCCCCACCTCGCCGGTTCATGACCTGGCGGTGCACGGGGATGATCTGGTGGCAGCCACCCACGGGCGCTCCTTCTGGATTCTCGACGACGTAACGCTGTTGCGCCAGTTGACCCGCAAGTCGGCGGATGCCGAGGCTTACCTGTTCAAGCCCGAGACCGCGGTCCGACTTCGTCCCCGGCCGTTTGAGGGAACGCCGCTGCCGCCGGACGAGCCGACGGGCAAGAACCCGCCGATTGGTGCCATCATCGATTATGAGTTGAAGTCCGAACCGTCCGGCGATGTAAGACTCGAGATCCTGGATGCGAAAGGGAAACCGGTGCGCCAGTATTCCACGGCAGACAAGCCCGTCCCGCCGCAACGCGCGCCCGTGGTGACCAGCAACTGGCTGCCGAAGCCGCTGGTGCTGACCAAGAACGCGGGCATGAATCGTTTCGTCTGGGACCTGCGCTATGGTCTTGCGCCCGTCGCTAGCCTTGGAGCCCCTGAGTTCCTGACTCCTCAGGGACTGATGGTACTGCCAGGCGATTACCAAGTGCGGCTTACGGTGAATGGGCAGCGTTACACCCAGCAGCTCAAAGTCGAACTTGATCCGCGAGTGAAAACTCGGCTGGCCGATCTCGAGCGGCAGTTTACTTTCCAGCAGCAGGTAATGGGCGCCATGAGTAACGCCCGGAACCTGAGCACAGCGATTCGCGACCTCAGCACGAAGCTCGGGGCCCTCGACAAGTCTTTGGGAACTGCGCCTGACACGCAGGAATTAGCCCGACAAGTGAAGGCGCTTGAAGCCAAGCTCTCTCCGTTCCTGGGCTCGGGAACAGGTGAGCCCGGCGGCGAAGCTGGCGGTCAAGCCGTGGCCACAGCCACTACGAGGCCCGCGGAAGCCGGGAGTCCGAACGTCGCGCGCTCTCTCTCGTTGCTGATGCAGGCGCTTTCCGCTTCCGGCAGTGCTGACGTTGCACCCACCGAGGCCTGCGTGACCGCGGCCCATCAGGCGCAGGAAATGCTGGCCACCGCGCGCGAGCGGTGGAACACGATCAAGCAGCAGGATATGAAGGCGCTGAATGAATCCCTGGTGAAGCAGGGCCATGACGAAATTGACGTGATGGATGATCTGTGAGGCATCGTCGAAACCAGCCCACGCTGTCTGTCATCAGGAGCGCGAGCGAAGCATCCATACACTTAATGCCGGGAATCGCAGTCGCCTTACGGCGACTCAGAATGACTGCTCTCCGCATTAGGGTCGCAGATTTGTGATGCAAGGTGACCCCAATCACCTAAGGCGGGCATTAGCATTACTGCACATGCTGCGACAGCACTTGTAGCGCACGAGAATGTGCTGCTACACTCCAGGAAGTTAGGGCCTTACGATTCCAGTCCGTGCGCACCGAAGGGGATGCCTGTGACGAATGGCGACTCGGAAGTGGTGCACATTAATGCAGCCACGTTCCAGAAACAGCTTGGACGGCTAGGTGAGGTCTTGGCGCAAAAAGTGAAGCGGGAAGCGCCTGCCCTGCTTTCTGCGCCAGAGTATGTGGCCGCAGACCTGCATGTATTGATGAGACAGGCGTTGCGTACCTACGATTTGCTTTTTTACTTGAATGCTGACGAACGCCGCAAGACCGATTGCTACTGGAAGCCCGAATACAGCTTCGTGATACTGCCTTTGATTCGCAACATGATCGACTGCCTGTATAACATCACAGTTATCCTGCAGAACCCCCGACGAAACGGTACTTGGTTCCGTGCGAGTGGCTACAGGCAGTGGCTTAAGGCTTTGGACGAGGATCAGGCAAGATACGGCGGCAGGCCAGAATGGGATGAGTGGATTACAAAGGCCAGAGACGGGGTCGATTTTCTTATTCGGGCCAACGCCTTAAAAATGACTGACGTCCTAAACTCAAGCCAATGGCCAACTCTCGGAAGATACATCAGCGATAGACAGCCGGGCGGAGCGTTCACTCCACACCAGGAGTTTCTGCAAACTTTCACGTACGGTATGTGGCGCGAGTACTCCGCAATGGCCCACGGGGCATTTGAAGGTCTGATGCAGGCGGCTGTTTACTATATCTTTGATTCGATACCGCATGAGGACAGACCTAAGCTTGACGAAAAGCATTTCGGAATTATGAGCATGCATATCGCGCGGGCTGCAGGCGTTTTGCTGTGCATCATCACCGAATTGCAGGCTCACTTTCACTTCGAGGGTGCCAGGATCAATGAACGGATACATGAGATGTGGCACGTTTTGATGCCCGTGCTCGAAATCAAGGAGCTGTACAGCGACCGTTACGCGCAGCTTATGGCTGAGAAGCGGATAAATCCCTAGCAAGCTGTCGGGGCGCCAAATACACGGAGATCGACCGGGCCTTCTCACCGTCGCCTACTGAGTTTGGCAAACCGGGGTCACGAAGCAATTGACTTGACGGATGACTTGTGAGGTGACGCTCCATGCGGGCGCGGCGTGTGGTTACATGGTGGCTAGCGCGTTTCTGTTAAAAAGAAAGCTGACTAATTCTCGCGCCTATCGATGAGAGTTGTAAGATGGCTTATGCCTCGTAGGCGCACCTCCGGCTCCGCTTCAACTCTCCCCCGCCAAGTTGAGAGCAGCGGCCTCGCCAACTACGCCATGCGCGTGGAGCAGACCGAGGGCCGCCGCTACCCTGAGCCTTCGCATCCTTATCGTAATGAATAT
>JASHYZ010000167.1 GCA_030042795.1 Terriglobia bacterium
CACGTATCGAGTTAGCGCCTGAAGCTGCGGACGCGGACGGCCGTCCGGGGCTAGCTAACACTCCGAAAGAGGAAGTGCTTTTCGGAGAGTTCATCGGCTCCGTCCTTCTTGAGATTGAGTCAGATGTCCAGTTTGACGCGTCGAAGGTACCGCACCGCTGGCTAGGTCAAGTGATCCCGCAGACCGAGATTATTCTCACGGAAGCGGGAAACGAGTTCCTACAGGCATCCCTGGCGGATCTGGAAGAAGGCTGGGGCAAGACCTTTCGTGAGGTTCTCGGATGACGCCTACCGTTGCCATCTTGTACGCGCCGGGAACAAACTGTCACGAAGAGACAGCGGCTGCCTTGGAGCGGGCGGGGCTCGCGAGCGAACTGCTGCTGCTCCGCGACCTCCTTGCTGGCCAGGCGCGCCTCGACCGGTATTGGGCTGCCGTGGTTCCAGGAGGTTTCTCTTACGGCGATCACCTGGGCGCCGGGAGGATTTTCGCTACCATACTGATATCGCAGCTCAAGGATCAACTCGCGGCCTTTTTGGAAGCCGGAAAGCCGTTGTTGGGTGTTTGCAACGGGTTTCAGGTGCTGACGGAGGCCGGCATCCTGCCCGGCAAGACACTGGATGAGCGTGCGCTAGCGCTGGTGGAAAACGAATCGGCGCGCTTCGAGGATCGCGTGGTGCGGCTGGCGGTCTGTGACGAACCCTCTCCCTGGACTGCTGGCTTGAGCGGCCGTGCGCTGGAGATACCCTCTGCGCATGCCGAGGGCCGCGCCCTTTGGCGCGGCCCTGCTCTGGGCGGCGGTGCACGAGTGGTGTTCCGTTACTGCAATTCCGCGGGCGCTCCTACTGCTGAATACCCCCACAACCCCAGCGGCGCGCCGGAGGCCGTTGCAGGAATCACAGACGCCACCGGCTTGGTGTTGGGTCTGATGCCCCATCCGGAGCGGGCGTCCCTAGAGGTACACGCTTCGCAAGACGGACTGGAAATCTTTCGAAACCTGGCGAGTTGGTTTCGCACCAGCTAATCGGCCTTTTAGGGGTTACCTGTGACTCTCAAGCCTTATTATTAATTCCATTGACATCAATGCTAAGATAGTTTCGTCGGTAGTCTGGCTGGATCGCAAATTATCTCGGCAGACAGTTCCCACCAGGAGGGGGGAGGGTTGCTGCCTAGGGCGATAGTTTCGGAAAGCATTCCGCGCCGCCGGGAATATTCTCGGGCGCTTTTCTGGACGCGCATTTCACTCCGCGCGCTCGGAGTGGGCCGTTTCGGCCCGTGGCGCCACTTCCTCGTCTTCGCGGCAGGCACTTTGCTGATTGGTGCAGCGACGGCAACGCTTGTGGGCCGCGACTACGCGCTCGCGCGGTCTTACTGGCAGGTCCGACTCCAGACGGTTGCCGGCGACCGGGCGTGGATAGTGTCAGGATACCTTGACCGGCTTCTTCAGGACGCCGAAGGGTGGGCGGCGCTGCCCACGTTTCGTGCCTGGTTAACTGAGCCCCCAGGCGCCGGGCGCACGATGCCTTCGAAACCAACCCACCATACCCTTGGCGACTTCCTGAACGCCTTGAATTCGATTTACACATATCCTGGCGTCCTTCTTGTGGATTCTCAGGGTCAGCAACTCGCATCCGCCGGCGACCCGCAGCTCACGGGCCCGGAGGTAATTGAGAGGTGTCGCGGCGTCGTTCGTGACGGCCGCCCGCAGATCGCGCTTCTGGACGTGCGCTCAAGCAAGCCTGTTCTCGCGTTCCTGGCCCCGGTTAGGGCCGAGGTCACCGCTGCCGGAACGGCGCGGGTCCCTCCCGTGGTCGGAGTGCTAGTGATCTTCGCCGACCCGGCTGAGGATTTGTTTACAGTGTTCAACGCGCAGCCGGTGGCCGCGCGAACCGAGGAGAGTCTGCTTATCCATCGTGAGGGGCGTGAGGCAGTCTTTCTGTCACCGCTGCGAAGGCTTCCGAACTCTGCTTCTGTCGTCACCATGCCGCTTCGGAATCTTAAGGCTCTGGTTCAGACTGCCTTTGACGGCCGTGAGAGCGTAGGTCCGCTGGTTGACTACCGCGGAGCGCGAGTGATTGCGGCGTTGTGTCCTCTTTCCAATGCGGGCTGGGTCCTCGAGGAAAAAATTGACGCGCAGGAAGCTTACGAAAGTTTCCGGCGAGGCGCCAGCCTGGATGTTCTCTGTGCCGGGCTCCTCGTAGTTGCTTTCGCGGCAGTGCTTGTAGGCCACCAGCGGCACCAGCATGCGTCAAGACTTCTGAAGGAAGTCGAGCGTCGCCAGGAATTGCTGCGCGCCGAGAAGTACGCTGCGGATATTGTGGACAGCGTGCCCGCATGGCTGCTGGTGCTGACCCGCGATCTTCGCGTTCAATCGGCAAATCAGTCCTTCCTCACATACTTTGACATCCGCCAGGAGGAGATTCGCGGCCTTTCGCTCGGTGAGATCATCTGCACCGAAGGCCTGCTTCGCAAGGTTGACCAGGCCGTTAAAGGACACGCCACGGTGGAGGAAGTTCTGCTGGATGTCAAGGTACGAGGCAAGGAAATCAAACTTCCAGCCCGCATCACACTGGCTGATTTGGTCCGCGGGGCCCAAGGCACGCCGGAAGTGCTGCTGGTGGTCCAGGACCTGACGGAAACCGAGCAACTACGGCTGGCCAGCGAGGCAAAGGAAAGGGAACTTCGCGAGACCGAGGTTCGATATCGGGCCTT
>JASHYZ010000168.1 GCA_030042795.1 Terriglobia bacterium
GCAGACGTTGCTGAGTCCCATGCCCTCTTCGTACAGTTCGAGAGCCTTCTCCAGCGGCAACTCCGCGTCTTCAAGTTGGCGCACGATTGCGTCGAGGCGCTCAAGGTTCTTCTCAAAGCTGTCAGGCTTGGCGGAGGCACCTGCTTCAACGGCCTTTGCCTGGCCGGATTGGTTAATCTGGCTCAATGGCTAATTCACTCGCCTACATTCAAGTCTTTATTTATCATATACATTCCGCAAATTCGAGTTAACATTAGATGTTTCAACTACTTACGGTTAACGGCCAAGAGCGAAAACGTGATAAGTATTTTACTTATCAACAACATTCCAGGATAGCAGAGCTAACCTGCTTGTTTTCTGGTACATTCCAGGGTAGTCCCATTCTTCTCATTTTTCTCATTTTCGACCCTTTGTTTTCAATAACATTCCAGGGTACTCGAAAAATTTTTCAAAAAATTCCGGTGATTGTCGGTTGACAATCACGATAGTCCACACCCCCGCACAGGTCCAGGTCGCCCGCCTCCGTGGGATCGGATCGACAAGGTTACAGTGAACCTTAACCACGACACAGGCCTCCATTGATTCTTCCGAAAATACGCGCGTAAGTCATTGATTATACAATGCCCGCTCACAGCATCTATTTTCATCCCCGGGAGATAGTGGCTTCGTTCCGCAATTGGACACGCTTTTCCTCTTAACGGCTACCCGCACTTGGCGAAGCATTCGACGTCAGACAGACGGAGCCCCCCTCGGATCTCAGATCACAAATTCCAGATTTCAAAGATCGCAAATTCCAGTTTCAAAAATCGCGAATTCCAGATTTCGAACCGGTAAAATTCGTCACACCTGTCTAAATCCTCACCCAAACAGACCTCTGGAACACGCTGGCATTGACATCTTACCCGGCACCAGCGCCAGCCTTCGATTCGGCCTCCGAATAAGGGCGGAGTACCAAAGCCACCTCCACTGCCATGGCGTAGCGCCCAAAAGGCGCGGCAATCACAGCTCCCTGAACCAAATCCCGCACCTGCAGCAAAGTCTCCTGAGCGATTTTAACCCCCTCCGCACGCGCTTTGTCTCCCGTGTCGGCCTCGCGCATCCGCTCAAGCATCGCTGGAGGAATGACAATTCCCGGAACCTCGTTGTTCATGAATTCGGCATTGCGAAAGCTGGTGAGCGGTGTGATGGTGGCCAGCACCGGGATGCGAAAATGCCGGATGCGGTCAAGGAAAGCGGCTAGCCGCGAAACGTCAAATACCGGCTGCGTGAGCGCAAAATTCGCGCCCGCCTGCACCTTGTATTCGAACCTGCGGAACTGCTCGTCTGGATCGGGAGCGAAGGGATTGGCGCCAACGCCGATCAAAAACGACGTCTGTGAGCCCAGGGGATTACCGCCCACGTCCAGACCCCGGTTTAAGTTCGCCAGAACGTTCACCAAGCCGATCGAGTCAACGTCAAAGATGGCGCTCAATCCCGGAGCGAGAGCGTAAGGCGGCGGGTCACCCGTGATCGCCAGTATGTTCCGCAGTCCCAAGGCGTGCGCGCCCAGCAAGTCTGACTGAATTCGCGGCAAGCTGCGGTCCCGGCAACTGTAGAATAGCAGCGGCTCAATACCGGTCTTCTGCGCTAGCAGAACCGCGAGCGTCTGGGCGCTCAGCCGCGCGGTGGAGCCTGAGCCGTCGGGCACCACCACGCCATCCAGACGCTGCTCGGCCAAGTAGCTCGCGCCCTCGATCTCCTTGGTAACGTCGGAACCCTTTGGCGGCACGATTTCCGCGAGCAAAGTGAATTCCCCCCGCTCCAGACGTTCACCAAGGCTCGAGCGCTTGGCTACGGGCACGGGTTCCATCTGAGTTCGCGGCCGTCCGTTGCGAACTCCCACCGAGGTTCGCGCAACCGGAAGCCGAAGCGACCGCACTGCTGCCTTGATGGCCTGGATATGCGCCGGCGTGCTGCCGCAGCAACCTCCAATCAGCCTGGCGCCTGCGTCCATGAACCGGCGCGCGTAACTGGCCATGTACTCGGGTGAGCAAAGATAGATACTGCGGCCTTCAACCGTGCTGGGCAACCCGGCGTTGGGCTGGGCGGAGAGTTTCCGGGTGGTCACTGCGGCCATGCGATCGAGCGCTTCGAGCATCACGGCCGGGCCGGTGCTGCAATTGAGCCCAATCACGTCCGCCCCCCACTCATCAAGCTGGCGGGTGAAATCTTCCACTCCGATCCCCGTGTTGGTGGCGCCGTCATCCTGTATGGTCATCTGCACCACCACCGGCAGCGTTCCCACGTCCCGCGCAGCTAGTAGGGCCGCGTGGGCCTCATTGGGATCGATCATGGTTTCCACCACAATCAGGTCAACGCCCCCTTCTGCCAGGGCGGTAATCTGTTCGCGGAAGGCTTCGCGGGCCTCCTCGATGGAGGTTGGCCCCAGGGGCTCAAGCCGAAGGCCAAGCGGACCCACAGACCCCGCCACGTAAAGGTCATCCCCAGCGACTTCACGCGCCAGGCGCGCGCCGGCCAGATTGATGTCGCGCACCTGGGCGGCGAGGTCGAATTTGGCCAGCCGGAACCTGTTGGCCCCAAAGGTGTTCGTCTCGATGATGTCCGCGCCTGCCTTTACGTAGGAGAGGTGAACTTCCTTGACGGATTGGGCAAGGGTGAGATTAAGTCCGTCGAAAGAGCGGCTGAACGGTATGCCACGGGCGTAGAGTTCCGTGCCCATAGCGCCGTCACAGACAAGAACGCGCTTTTCAAGCCGCTGAAGAAAGGGTTCGCGCATTTCGGGTAACCGTCAGTATAACATGGGGCTAATGAATCCCCTGCGGCCCGAGCCCGCCGGCCGGCACGAGCGGTGGGAACCCGGGCTCAGGAGGCAAAAGCACGACATGGTACAATTTTCTGCCGGAGCCTGCGGAGTTCGCGGCACGATTGGGGACACAGAAGAGCACGGCCCGGGCAGGCACGCCAAACTCCTCATGGGCCGAAAGTGGGAAGAAGTGACAGGTCAAGTCCGCCAGCAGATCGTCGCGGAAAGAGTTCACGCGACGCAATATACGCTCCATCTGGCAGACTGCCTGGAGTGGATGGACTCGCGGCCGCCGAACTCAATTCATGCCATTGTGACTGACCCTCCTTACGGATTGAAGGAGTACACGACCGAGGAGAAGCACAAGCTGCGCAATGGCAGGGGCGGCGTGTGGCGTATTCCACCTTCGTTCGACGGGTGCAAGCGCAGCCCAGTTCCCCGCTTCACGGTGTTGACAGACTCGGATCACGAGCGGATGGCAGGCTTCTTTTCTGATTTTGGACAACGGGCCCATAGGGTCCTGGTCCCGGGGGGCCACCTGCTTATCGCCAGCAGCCCGCTGCTTTCTCACCTGGTCTACGCGCCTTTGATGAATGCCGGCTTCGAGAAGCGAGGGGAGATCATTCGCCTGGTGCAGACGCTGCGCGGTGGTGACCGGCCTAAGAATGCGCACGAGGAGTTTCCGGACGTCACGGTGATGCCCCGCTCGTGCTGGGAGCCCTGGGGTTTGTTTCGCAAGCAGTGTGAAGGCAGGGTGCAGGATAACCTCCGTAAGTGGCACACGGGAGGGCTCCGCCGTGTGTCAGAACATGCGCCGTTCTCCGATGTGATTCTTTCTTCCCCCACGCGGGCCGAAGAGAGGCGTATTGCACCGCACCCTTCACTTAAGCCACAGGCCTTCATGCGTCAAATCGTGAGGGCCTCGCTGCCGCGCGGGATGGGAGTTGTCCTTGATCCCTTCATGGGTGGCGGCTCAACAATTGCTGCGGCTGTCTCGGTGGGTTACGAGAGCATCGGGATTGAGGCGGACCCGGTATTTTTCAAAATGGCGGAGCGGGCCGTTCCTGTCTTGGCAAGGCTACCCATAGAGCTGAACGGACGTGGGATTATTTCCCACGCGCATGGCAAAGAGAGTCTGCGCCTGTTTGAATAGACTGGGGCGCAGGCCGCAGCCCAGGCATTTATGCCCGTAGGAACCGATGGATTTGATAGGAGAGTGCCGCTTCCGCCTAACTTGACCGTTGCGCACGTTCGGAACGCCCTGGAGTATATCGAAGAAGAAGCTGAAGAACTTATCGATCTCTACTATGAGCAAGCTAACGTGTTCAGCGGCGTAATCGGAATACTCGGCATCAAAGCGCTCGATTCCTTCAGTCCTTATAAGTGCCACAAGCATCCGGACATCGCGCAACAGCGCTTCCCCGATTTATCGCTTGGTGGGAGATCGAACCCACCTGCCAATCAGGCGCTGGAATCCAAAGGGAGCATCAGGCCATGGGCAGTTCAGTCACATTATGACCATGCCGGTTGGTATATCATTTGGCGATATGCAGTAGATCCCACGAAGCGAATGAAGCCCGGTCGCTCGGTCGCCATCTGGCGCGTGGACCTGCCTTTTCTTTCGCGCGAGCACTGGAAGTACGAAAGCAGTGGCGCCGGCGAGGGCCACGGAGGCAGAACGCACACATTCGGTGTCAGAAATGCCAAGAAAGTGCTTGCCGGCTCGATCGTCTATCAGCTCCGTCAATCGCTCTGGCTGGCGGTCGGCCAACCCTCATAAACGGCCGTCATTAGATTTGCGGCGTGTTTCGCTCGCCGCCGTGACAGTATACTACTCTCCGTGGCGGCAACAGCGCGTCAACTGTATTGATTCCTTTAGGCCTCGATGATGAAGACAACTGTCGAGATTTCCGATCTGCTCCTGAAAGAAGTTAGAAGCCTGGCTGCGCGGGAGTACACCACCGTGCGGGCCTTGGTGGAAGAGGGGCTGCGACGAATCACGGGAGAGCGCCGGTGCGCGAAGCCATTCAAACTTCGTAAGGTTTCCTGCCGGGGCAAAGGCCTTCAGCCCGGCATGGAGCGTGCCTCGTGGCAGCAGATTCTCGACGCAGCTTATAAGGGGAGTGGAGCGTGACCGCAGTCGTTGATCCCGGCGAGGCTCCCCACGCTGGGATTCCTTACAACGAATCAAGAAAGTTGACGTCTCACGCAAAGGTGCAAAGCCGCGAAGGACCGTAGACAAAGGAGTTGCACTTTGCGTTTCTTTCCGTCTTGGCGGCTTTGCGTGAGGTCGTTGATTCTTTCACGCCTTCTACAGGGACGGCTGTTTTTCATGGGGCGCACGATTCCAGGAGGACTGCTTCGATGGCGCCACTGAAGACGTACAGAAACTTCATCAACGGAGAGTGGGTGGAATCCGTGACCCACGAGTCGTTTGAAGACGCCAACCCGGCCGACCGTAGCGAGCTGGTGGGACTCTTTCCGCGTTCGACGGCGGAGGATGTGAATCGCGCGGTGAGTGCGGCTTGCGAAGCGTACAAGTCCTGGCGACTTTTCCCGGCTCCCAAGCGCGGTGAGATTTTGTTTCGCGCCGCCCGCCTGTTGCTGGAGCGTAAGGAATCGTCGGCCGAGCAAATGACGAGGGAGATGGGCAAGGTGCTGGCGGAAACGCGGGGCGACGTACAGGAAGCCATCGACATGACGTTTTACATGGCTGGCGAGGGGCGCCGCCAGTTCGGGCAGACAACGCCTTCCGAACTGGTCAATAAATTCGCCATGACGGTTCGCAGCCCGCTGGGCGTTTGCGGTTTGATTACGCCGTGGAATTTTCCCATGGCGATCCCCTCGTGGAAGGCCATGCCGGCCCTGATCTGCGGCAACACGGTGGTGCTTAAACCGGCCGAGAATACTCCCCTTTCGTCCTATAACCTGGTGCAGGCGCTCGAAGACGCCGGTATTCCGCGCGGAGTGGTGAACCTGGTGAGCGGCTATGGACCCGAAGTAGGCGCCCCCCTGGCGACTCACCCGCGCGTCCGCGCCGTCTCATTCACGGGTTCCACCGAAGTAGGCCGGGAGGTGTCGAAGGCGAGCTCGCTCGATTTCAGGAAGGTGTGCCTGGAAATGGGCGGCAAGAACATCATGATTGTCATGGATGATGCGAACTTCGAATTGGCCATCGAGGGCGCCGTGTGGGGCGCCTTCGGAACCAGCGGCCAGCGGTGCACCGCCACCAGCCGCATCGCTGTTCATAAGGACGTCTATCAGCAGTTCAGCGAGGTCCTGGTGGAACGCGCGCGCGTCCTGAACGTGGGAAACGGCCTCAATTCCGCGGTTCAAATGGGCCCGCTGATCAACGAAAGTCAAATGCGCAGGGTCCAGGGCTACGTGGAGACCGGCAAGAACGAGGGCGCCAAGCTCCTCACGGGCGGTCATCGCTTGACCGGCGGCGATTACGATCGCGGCAACTTTTACGCGCCCACCATCTTCGGCGATTGCCATCCCAAGATGCGGATTGTTCAGGAGGAGATTTTCGGCCCGGTGGTGGCGCTCGTGCCCATCGACAACTTTGAACAGGCGCTGGCGGCGGCCAACGACGTGACGTATGGGCTGTCCTCGGCCGTATACACCAGGGATGTGAACAGGGCCTTTCAAGCCATGCGCGACCTCGAGACCGGCATCGTTTACGTAAATGCCCCTACCATCGGGGCGGAAACGCATCTGCCCTTTGGCGGCGTCAAACAGACGGGAAACGGACATCGCGAAGCGGCGGTGGCGGCGCTGGATTTTTACTCCGAGTGGAAGACGCTTTACATCGATTACAGCGACCGCCTGCAACGGGCCCAGATTGATAACCAATAGACCGCGTCAGACACAATGGTGTTGCGAAGGCCGTTAGCATCAGAGTAAGGCGCGGATGGCCGGTTCGCAAGGGCAACGATACGGCACGTGGTTGATTGGAGGAAAACGTTCACTGCGGCTAAAACCGGCGGGGTGAAGAATTACTTCCTTGAGATGGACCCCGCCAACATGAAAGCGAGTCTGGCCTATCTGCGAGGGCTAAGTTGACAGCAGCACGCAGGGTTGAAGATACCCTGCTGGTGCTGCAAGCGATCTCCGGCCTTGATCCGGGTGACCTGGCCAGGGTGCCGAGCCAACTGGACTTCGATCCCCACGCTTCCGTTACAGGCCTGCGGGTTGGCTACTTCCCAGGATGGATGAACGAACCACCAGCGACCGAGAGAGCCCTCGGGTGGCTTTCAGGTCGTTTGCAGCCAATCAGAGTAAATCTTTGCTTTTTCGTCTTCTGGGCACACGATGAACCGAAGCTCTTGACGCGCATCGGACTTCGTAAACATTTCAACTGTGCTTGTGTATCGAGTCAAAACCTCGGATTCTGGCAGCGTCTCACCGTCGGAATCAGCAGCGTTAAGAATCCAGCACGGTCGAGGGGCCAGCGACCCGACCAGGTCAGGCAGATCAAAGTGCTGTAGAACGCCGTAAAGGAACCAGGAGAGGTCTAGCGAGTACGCTTCGGATTCCACCACCGACTGGTAAGTGGCGAGAGGACGATAAAGCAGAAAGGATTGCACGCGGTCGTCCAGTACTCCCGCAAGTAAAACCGCCAAGGCTGCGCCTCTCTCGCCAAGCCCCCGGATTGGGCTCTGGTCCACATCGCGCCTCGACTGTAGATAATCGAGGCAGCGAAGGAAGTCCCAGACTCTTTGGCCCAGTACCGGCTTCCCAAGGGTGAAGAAAGCCCAGACATGACGCTCGTGCAGAGAGCTGTCACGATAGTAAATGGGTCCCGCGGCGGGATAATGAGGCACGGAGAGACCGATCCCGCGCAGGTCAATGGCGCAAACAGCGAAACCCTTTCG
>JASHYZ010000169.1 GCA_030042795.1 Terriglobia bacterium
GCTGTCGTTGTTGTCTTGTTTCCTGCTTTCAAGTGTCCCGCTGCACGCTCAAGTCGATCGTGGCGGCTTAACCGGAACCGTCAAGGACTCATCCGGACTAACCGTGCCCGGCGCCAGCGTCACTGCTGTGCAGAACGAGACCGGTTTGCGACGCACCACGCGCACCTCTACAAGCGGAACCTACGACATTCCCGAACTCCCCGTGGGCATCTACACCGTTACCTTCGCAGGCAGAGGCTTCCAGACGGTCAGCTACGAGAATTTGGCAGTGGCGGTGGAGCATACGACCATCCTCAACGCAATGTTGCGAGTTTCGGGTGGCACCGAGCGAATCGACGTCACAGCCAGCGCACAGCAACTGGACGAGACCTCAGACACTCTGGCAAGCCACGTGGAGCGCAAACAGGTCACCGATTTGCCGCTAAACGGCCGCAACTGGGCAACACTTACAGCGCTCGCTCCTTTGGCGGTAGACACCAATTACAACAGCAGCAGCAATCAGCGGAGCATTCGCGTCGCCGGCCGTGGGCGTGATGATAACAACTTCACCTACGACGGAGTGGACGCCACCAACATTATCAACCAGGCCCAGCAACCCTATGTACGTTTGGCGATACCGCTGGACACCATCCAGGAGTTTCGCGTCGTCTCCATGCTGGCCACCGCCGAAACCGGCGCCACGGCAGGCGGTCAGATGGCAGTGACTTCACCTTCCGGCACCAATCAGTTTCACGGAGACGTATTTGAGTTCCTCCGCAACGACATCTTCGACGCGCGCAGCTTCATTGATCCCTCCAAGCCTCCCTTTCGGTTGAATCAGTTCGGCGGCAGCGCTGGCGGGCCCGTTGTGCGCGACAAGACCTTCTTTTTCGCCTCTTACGAAGGCTACCGGCAAACGCTGGGACAAACCCTAGTGGGATTTGTGCCCTCGGACGCCTTCCGGCAGCAGGTTGCTGCCCAATCGCCCGCGCTGATGCCGGTGTTGAACGCGTACCCACAAGGATCGTTTACCGTCGCCGGCAATCCCGACGCTTTGGAATTTGTAGGAGACGGCCGCCAGTTGGGTAATGAGGACTCCGGGATGATGCGCGTGGATCAACGTTTTTCGGACAAAACAACGGCTTTCGTCCGCGTCAATATCGATCGAGCGGTGAGCAGCGTGCCGCTGGCAAGCTCCGGCCAGTACCTGGCAGACCGGCAGGTGTTGAACTCCGCGCCGGAGAACGCCGTGGTGGAGCTGTTGCACGTTTTCTCTGCCACCCTGGTGAACGAGGCTAAGTTCGGGTTCAATCGCAGTACGGCGGACACGACGGACGTAAATCGGACCGGCTCGCTCTACGCGTTCTCCGTTCCGGGCTTCACGACCCTCAACAACGACCGCGTCAGCATCGGAGCAGGCAACACATTCGCCGGCATCGACAACCTGACCAAGATCGTTGGAAGGAACGTGATCAAAGCCGGCGCCGAGATCAGACGAATCCAGATGAACCAGGGCAAGACCGCGAGCGGCACGGTTTCTTTTTCCTCTCTGACTGCGTTTGAGGCTGACGAGGTGAACACCGCCAAATACACCCAAGCTCAGCCGATCAATGGATTGCGCAAGTTTACCTACTTTGGCTACGTCCAGGACGAATTCAAATGGACGCCCGATCTCACCTTGAATCTGGGCGCCCGCTACAGCTTCTTCAATATCTTTCATGAGGTGTACGGGCGGCCGGATCCCTTCGACTTCAATACTTGCGGGGCAGCGGGGTACTGTGGCATGGGCGCCAGCTTTGGTCAGCCCACCTACCGTGATCTCGATCCCCGCATCGCCATCGCCTGGGCGCCGGCACGGTTCGGCGGGAAAACGGTGATCCGCACGGGATTTGGAACCTACCACCAAGACGGCCAGCTCGATGACCAGAACGTTCCTGAATCTAATGAAGTGGAAAACTTCTCGCTTTCCAGTAAGACCATTCCCGGCCTCACCTATCCGATTGACCCTTTCCTGGCCGGCGTGCCAGGCGTGATCTCGCCTTCGGCGATGGATCGCCGCCGCAAGGATATGTACGTCGCTCAGTGGGGACTCTCCGTCCAGCAAACGCTTCCCTTTTCCACCGTGGGCACGGCCTCTTACATCGGCAGCAAAGGCACTCACCTGTTGACGCTTTCCTACGTCAATGTCATCGACCCCGAGACAGGGCAGCCGCCCTATCCCGAGTTTGGCCAAATCTCCTGGCGCGGAAACCAGAGCAACAGCACTTACGAAGGAATGGCTTTGGGTTTGCGCCGCACCTTCCGGAGCGGTCTGCTCTTCTCCGTGAACTATACCTGGTCACACGAAATCGACGATGGCTCGATGGGCAGCGGCGACGGTGACTCGCTCACGCCTGAGATCGTGGCTTGCCGGGCCTGCGACAAGGCCGACGGCATCTGGGACGTCCGTCATGTGGTGAATGCCAACATGGTCTACGAGCTTCCTTTCGGGCCGGGCAAGGCGTATCTCAATCAACCCGGATTCCTGCGCAGCGTTTTGGGATCCTGGGAGCTTTCCACCATCGTGGGGGCACACACTGGTTTCCCCGTCAACGTCACGGTGGACCGCTCGGCTTCCGCCGTGCCTGACGGCAACACGAACAACCAACGTCCCGATCTTATTCTCGGCGTTCCGCTCACCCCTCCCGACGGCGCAACTCCTTCTGAATGGATTAATCCCGCGGCCTTTGCAGTTCCCGCTGCCGGTACTTTCGGCAATGCAGGACGAGATATCGTTTGGGGTCCCGGACTTTGGCAAGCCGACATCGCCGCCAGTAAGCGAATTGACCTCAATGAGCGCTACCATCTTCAATTCCGCGCCGAGGCCTTTAATATTTTCAACCGCGCCCAGTTCGGAGCGCCGGCATCCGATTTCTCGGCGGGACCTGGCGAGTTTGGCGTCATCACCCAACCTGTGAATACCACGCCGATCGGCAGCGGAACGCCACGGCAAATCCAGTTGGCGCTGCGACTTGACTTCTGATTTGCAATTATTGTCTTTGAAAAATACTGTCCTTTGCTTTCAACAACCGGGTGGCTTTGTTCGTAACATTTTTCAGCCGACGGTCGAGCCACCCAGCCCACCAACGATCACCAAATGGCAAGTAGCGTTCCAACGGATTCGTCGCCCTCGCTGGCTCTCTGCTATGAATAGCCACGGGCGTTGCGGAAGAGCCTTGAAGCGGATGTAGCCCAGCGCGGCCTTGGCCGCAAACAAACCGAAGTCCTCGGCGACCTCTGTGCTTATTGAGTCTCGCATAATATAGTGCAACCAGACGGCCCCACCTGGCATCTATGTCAGCATGGGAAACCCCAAGGGAGTCCGTCGAGACTTTAAAGCTTTGGAGCGTCGCCGGCCTGCGGGCGGCGCGTTTGCTGGATCAAGGGCTGAGCGAGTCGGAAGTGGCCCGCCGGGTGAAGGTGAGTCACACCAGCGTGA
>JASHYZ010000170.1 GCA_030042795.1 Terriglobia bacterium
AGAAAGGACGGCAGCCAGGTCGCTTAGGCGTCCCTTGATGACCTTCCGCTCAGGAAAGGTTAATGCTAGGGCCAAGAAGCGGGGATGGGCGAAAGGGCCAAGAGCTCTCCCAATGTTATTGAAAACAAATGGCGGTTTGAATTGTTCCAGGCGTTCGGGCGCAGGCGCGCCTCTGAACCTGATTTACGCTGCAGCGCATCATACAAATAGAGTGCCGGCCGAGTGGGGTACGTAACACGTTGAGCTGTCGAGGACTGTTGCCCGCCCGATAGTTGATCTTGAGAATGGAGAGTAGCGGCGAGTGAGTGCTGTCAAACTTGGCAAGACCTTCGCCACCCCTGCTCTTCTAGGCGTAGCGGCTTTTCTGTTATGTGGTTGTGCCGTAAAGCGGACCACACGGCTTGCAGCCTCTGCGATTCCCCCTCCACCCGTTGCAGCTTCGGCCGCCGAGCTTGCTGAGAAGCTTCAGAAGCAGCACGACGCTATCCGCACCATGACGGCGATCATGGAACTGGAGCCAACTGCGGGGTCAGTCTATTCCGGGGTGATCAGCCAGTATCATGACGTGCGGGCGGCGGTCTTACTCCAGAGTCCAGAGCAGATTCGGATGCAGGGCCAGGCGCCGGTGGTGCGCACCTCCATTTTTGATATGGTTTCGGACGGCAAGGAATTCAAGCTTTGGATTCCCTCCAAACAAAAATTCATTGTGGGCAGCACCGAAGTGACTCGGCCCGTCAAAAACTCACTGGAGAATCTGCGGCCTCAGCACATCCTGGACGCGCTGCTGGTGCCGGGCTTTGATTCGGCCAGCCAGCAATGCTTCCTGAATCAAGAGAGACAAGACGCGCGCATCTATTACGTGCTAAACATCATTGCTCGCGAGGCGGGCGAATCCGTCGTATTGTTGCGGCGGGTATGGTTTGATGCTTCCACCCTCAAACTCTCGCGGGTGGAGTATTATGACGCGAGCGGCGCCGTAGTGGAAGACGTGAAGTATTCCGATTATCAGGACTACCAGGGTCTGCAGTTTCCGTTACACATTCAGCTTGACCGTCCGGATGATGGCTACAGTCTCGGAATGACCGTGACGCAAGCCACCTTTAACCAGCCAATCGCGCCGGAGAAATTCATTCTCGACAAGCCTGCGGGCGCCGAAGAGATCCGGCTGGGTGCGGGCTCAGACGAGGAGGGTCAGGTTGGCCAATAAAATGATCCTGGCCAATATTCTCCACCGCCCTATCCGGACAGCGGTCAGCATCCTGGCCGTGGCTATTGAGGTCACGATGGTGATGCTGGTGGTGGGGCTCACGCGGGGCTTGTTGGACGATGCCGCCCGCCGCACCCAAGGCATCGGCGCGGATATTATGGTGCAGCCTCCGAACGCCTCGTTCATGTTCGGCCTGAGCTCGGCGCCAATGTCGATAAAGTTTGGCGACCTTCTGTTACAGGTTCCGCACGTATTGGCGGTGGCTCCGGTGCTCTTTCAGTCGAACACGCTTAGCGGGAGCGGCGGCCTGGGCGTGATCTTCGGAATCGACATGGAGAGCTGGAACCGGGTAAGCGGCGGATTCGTCTACCTACAAGGGAGGCCTTTCCAGGGACCGGATGACGTTCTGGTGGACGACTGGTATGCCAAAGCCAATCACGTGAAGGTGGGCCAGACGCTGAACCTGCTGAACCGGGATTTTCGCGTGAGCGGTATCGTGCTGCACGGGAAGGGATCGCGGCTTTTCATCCCGTTGAAGACAGCTCAGGATCTCTCTGAATCGCGTGACAAAGCGTCGATCTTTTTCGTGAAGTGTACGGAACCGGGCTATACGGATGATACCGTCAATCTCATCCGTCAAAGGCTTCCCGGATACTCCATTCATTCCATCACGGATTACATGTCCCAGATGACCTCCAACAATCTGCCGGCGCTGGACGAATTTGTGATGGTCCTGATCGCGGTGGCCGTGTGCATCGGTTTCCTGGTGATATTCCTTTCGATGTACACAACCATTACGGAGCGGACGCGGGAAATTGGGATTCTGAAGTCGCTGGGTGCGTCGAAACAGTACGTTCTGGAAATCATCCTGCGCGAAGCCAGCATCCTATGTGCCGCTGGAATTGTGGCCGGCTATGGGGGAAGCCTGTTAGCGAGAAAACTTATCAACTTCTCTTTTCCGACGCTGTACGTGGAATTGACGGTGGGCTGGGCGGTAAAAGCCGCCGGGCTCGCCCTCCTGGGCGCACTACTAGGTTCCCTTTATCCCGCCTATCGTGCGGCCCAACTGGATCCCATCGACGCGTTGGCTTATGAGTAGCGGTGCCTGTTTCACCGCCCTTGGAACTGAAGTGGAACCTATCATTCTGGCCGAGGATCTGAAGAAGGTTTACCGCGGCGGCAAGGTCGACGTGCCCGCGCTGCGGGGAGTCAATCTTGTCGTTGAGGAGGGCGAGTTTCTGGCGGTGGTAGGTCCGTCGGGATGCGGCAAGTCGACGCTGCTCCACATTCTCGGAGGGCTTACCGGACCCACCAGCGGCCGCGTCCTGGTGGACGGTAATGACTTTTGCTGCATGACAGACGCGGACCGCACGCGCTTCCGGCGCCACAAGATCGGCTTCGTCTTCCAGCGCTTCAACCTGCTGCCAACGCTCAGCGCTGGCGATAATATTGCGCTGGCGCAATCAATCCAGGGCAACGGCTTTAACCCTCACCGCTTCGAGCAAATAACGGAAGTGCTGGGCATCCGCTCCCGGCTGCAGAACCGGCCTTACGCCTTATCGGGCGGCGAACAGCAGCGGGTGGCTATTGCCCGTGCCGTGATCTGCGAACCCAAGATTTTACTGGCGGACGAACCCACCGGGAACCTGGACACCGAAAACTCGGAGCTGGTGCTGAATATGCTGAGAAGCTTGAACAAATCCTTCCGTCAGACCATCCTGATGATTACTCACAATCCCGAGGCCGCCGCGGTAACGGACCGCGTCGTGCGTATGCGCGACGGGCGAGTGGTTTCCGCTTGATTCTGCCGGGGCTGGCGGGTTAACGTGCTTTAGCAGGTTGTTGAAAAACCGTCTCGGCTGTCATTCCGAGGAGCCGTCGGCGACGAGGAATCTTGTAGTTCCTTTAGTTTCAGAGCGAGATTCCTCCGCCTCGCAACTCTCGGCGTCGGAATGACACGGTTCCGAAATGTTTTTCAACAACCTGTTAAAGGTCCTGCATTGTGGAGACATGGCCCGAATCGAGCCCATTCGTGAGCACGTAATCTCCCCCTCCCTCGCCGCGGGCCCGCCGCTCGGTGGAGCGTGGACGAAGGTAAAGCTGGTGGTCTCACGGGCCGTCTTCTGGTCCTACGAGCGCGGAAGCTGGCAGTATGACATCATCTGCGCTGTCATTCTGGCGTTCATCTTTCTCACGCCGCGTTCCTGGTTTCATGACCGGCCCACCCTGGAACTGAGCGACCTCCGGCACCGCCAGGGCGTGATTGAGATCGGGCGTACGCGGGCGGGCGCCGAGTACTTGGTGGACTCGCGTCTGATTGAATCGTACGCGCCGCTCAAGCCGGAAGAGGCTGTGCGCGTGATTCTGCAAGGCCGTCTCAACCATCCTGTTACGGTTAAGTCACTTGACCCGGTGCTCGACAGGAACAACGTGATGCTCGGCTACACCGTGGTGGTGTCGCCTTGACCTTCCGGGTACCTGAAAGGCAGCGCCAACTCCTGATCGCCCAGGTGGCGTTCAGCCTGATGTTCGTCTTTGCCGGGCAGGCGCTCGCCAGACCGCGAATTCGCAAGGCCAAGACCGATCTGCAAGAGATTCTCCACCGGATGAACGACACCGCCAAGCGTCTGAAGACCGTCACGGCTGATCTGGATTACACAACCGTTACGGTGCTGGTAAACGAACGCGACACGGAGACTGGCAAATTCTTTTTGAGAAATCCCAAAAATCCAGAGCTGCTGGTGGACTTCGAGAAGCCGGACCCCAAGACGATTCTGCTAAAGCGGAACCACCTTCAAATCTATTACCCCAAAGTCAATCGGATTGAGGAGCACGATCTCTCCAGCCACAGTGGTGAGATTCAGCAGTTGTTGCTGCTGGGCTTCGGCACTGACGAGGCGAGTCTGAAGAGAGCTTACAGCGTGAAATTGATCGGCGAAGAGCAATTGGAAGGAGAGGACGCCGCCGTGCTCGAGCTCACCCCCAAAGACCCTGCGATTGCGAGCCAGCTCACCAAGATTCAAATGTGGGTCAGCGAGGATTCGTGGACACCGGCCCAGCAGGAGTTCTTCGAGCCCAGCGGCGACTATCTCATCGCGCGCTATACGGGCGTGAAGATCAACCGGACCTTGCCTTCCTCCACGTTTGAGATCAATGCCGCAAACGGCGTCCAACGTGTCAAGAAAGGTTAGCGCGCTACAGATTAAGCATGACTGCCCGCCCGGAGGAAAATCCCAAACCCGGCGCCGCAGCCAGCTTTTTTCCGTTCAACCCTGCATTTTCACCATTCGGAACGCCGGGGTTGCACAGAACCACTAATGTGCTCTATCACTTAACGTGGGTTTGCAGGAAAGCAGTACGTGCCACGTAAGACTAAAGTGCTGAGTTTACAGCGCGGCTTCGCCGCAACCAAAGTGGAGTTCTCCGTGTTCTCTGTGCCCTCTGTGGTGCGCTTTTCTTGCGTGTCGAGAAGTCGATTTCTAAGCCGAAACCGTCTTGCAAATTCTTCGCAGCCCGAGAAGATTTTCGTTTTGTGCTTGAACGCAGCTTGCAACTTCTCCGTGCCCTCTGTGGCCAAAAGCCTTCAACACTGAGGCCACAGAGTCTCCGTGAACTCCGTGTTGAGAGCCTTCTAGGCACAGAGAGCGCCGAGGACTTCAGTTGGTTGCGGCCGACGGCCGCGCCGGAGTGAGTGCTTTTGGACACAGAGAACATAGCACTACAGGACCGCAAACAAATAGCTCTGGCAGGCTACGGGGAAATGTTCGGGA
>JASHYZ010000019.1 GCA_030042795.1 Terriglobia bacterium
CGCCGTTTCCGTAAGAATTCGTAATGCTGTTCTTCGTGATGCTGACGCCGCTTGCGTAGTTCACCACGATGCCCGCCATGTTGTCCGCCTTAAGGGCGCAATTGGCGCTGCTGATTTGGTTCCCTGTTACGGTGATGTTAGTGCCCAGGAGGGGAGCGGGATTATTGTTGATGTTGATTCCGGTGTTATCCGGCTGCCCGGCGTTCACACACGTGCCTTGAAACGTGTTGCCCTGAACGATGACTCTCGAAATCACGTCCGGTGCGGCGTAGGTGCCCAGTGAGATGCCCATGCCGCTGTTCTGCATCACGTTTCCGCTGATCACCACATTCTGGCCGTCATGGAGCAGAAGGGACTGGCAATTCACCATGTTTTTTGTGACGTTGTTGGCGAACAGCAGAGAGGAAGAATTCTGAAAGCCGGTGCCGCTCACGCTGTCGACTGCGAAGCACCCTTGAAACATCGAGGCCGGCAACTGGGAATTACTCAAAGTGTTGTTCAGCATCTGTCCGTTCACGACTCCCGTGAACCGGAAACCATCCGAGATGCCGTAAGCCTGGTTTCGCTCGAAGATCACGTTCGTACTGTTGGAGGCGCGGGCGGCTTCCTCCTGAAGGCCCGTGAACAGGTTGTCGTGAACGGAGATCCCGGACCCGTCGAGAATATCTACGCCGTTGTTGGGACAGGCAGACACAACGCCGGGAATGCCCTGGAACTTGAGGTGATCAACTTCCAGGCGCGCAATACGGGTGGCCTCTGTCGTTCCGCTGGGACAATAGCCGCCCACGATGTTCGAGATGATATCGCTGTCCACGAAGCCCTGGGTTAGCTGCGACACGGCCGATCCGGCACCCTGAATGTGGACGTTGTTAGAAGCGACGGCAATCCCAGGATTCCCTAACAGTGTGAGGTTCATGCTGCCCACGAGCAACGTTACGGGCTTATCAATTGAGAGAGTCGCGTGAGCGAACTGTGCCCCCACGAGTCCTCGCGCGTCGCAGGTTCCTCCCTCGGCAGGAAGGGCAGCCATGCATGCGCTGATTCTCGCACCGGCATCGTTTCCGGAAAACTGATTGACGTAAAGTACAGTAGACCCTCCGAAGGCGGAAGAGCAGGCTCCAATAACGAAGAGCGCGAGACAACCATTCTTGGCAACAAAATGTAGCTTCATCTAAAGACACCATTCCCGATTGACCGGTGCCTGTTACTCCTGCAGGCGCCGTCAGCGTCGTTACTAGTCACTCCTCAAGAGGTATCGGCGCGTGTTCGCCGGTTGATGAGCACAGCAGCAGAAGAAGGGGATCAAATCGAAGGGCTCAACGGGCCGCGCTCTCTAAAGGCAGGTCAGGGTCCAAAGCTGGAGCGGGGACGCTCAGTCACATTTATCTCTAACAGGTTGTTGAAAACCCTTGCGGAACCGTGTCATTCCGAGCCCGTTCGCTTCTCCGCTGCAAACGGTTCCTTCGCGTTGCTCAGGACAGACTCTGAGCGTAGCGAAGGAGCTCAGGGTAAACTTCGCGAGGAATCTCGCTTTGAAACTAAAGTAAATACGAGATTCCTCGTCGCCTACTGCTCCTCGAATGACAGTTTCGGCGAGTTCTTCAACGAACTGCTAAGCCGATCAGAGTTGTGCAGCGAACTTAGCAAATATGAATGGAAAGAAATTAGAAGTTAATAATCGGGCCGCGCGCTCTCTGGAAAGATGAGAAGGAATTTACTCGAGAAGACAAAACGGAGTAATCAGATTTTGATGCCGGCCACCCGCAGCGGTTGGGTGGACGTCTTCAACTCGCCGGGTTTCGAGGTGTGTGTGCGGAGGGGCCCCGCTATGGCCGCTGTCCTGGCGTCAGGCGTGGCCGCCGCACTGTTCGTCGTGGCGACAGCAAACGTTCCCACCATTCTGTTGGTCAGCGTCCTCGTGGCTTGCGTATCCTGCTGGCTCATGCAGCAAGCTGTTGGACTCAACCCGCGCTGCCTGACGATCTCGTCTTTCTGGTACTGGCTTTATCTGGCTTTTGTGTTCGTTCCGGCGTTCTCCGTGTTCAGCAACCATGGTGAGCCTTACCGAACCGTGTATATGGCGGCCGTGGACAGCGCTCTGATTACTGTCCCGCTGGGCGTAATGGCCGTCAACGTCACTACGGGGTTCCGCAAGGAAGACATGCACAGATACTTTCGCGCTCCTCTTGCTACGGAGGTCCGCGTGAACGCTCTTCGGCCAGGATTCCTCATCCTGCTGGCGGCCGCGGTAGCGCTCAGTATTCTCTATTGCCTGCAAATCTCCTCGATACCTCTTCAGGACTTGATCGTCCATCCCGGGGACTACAACGCGCTGGTGACAGCCCGCGAGGAATCACTGAAGCTGATGAACTCGCCCCTGGTGTATGCCTATTACGTTGTGAGGAGCACGATCTTTCCCCTGCTCATCCTCACGGCGTTGGGTGAATACCTCCGGACGCGCCGGCCGGAATGGAAAGTGTTCTTCGGGACCGCCTTTGCGGCGGGACTGGCTTACAGCGCGCTGACGATTGCCAAGTCGCCGGTGTGCAACCTGGTTCTGTTTGTCGCTTTCTTCATCTATCTGCGCCGAGGCGGAAATATAAACATCGCATCGTTACTTCTGGTGGGAGTGGTCTTTCTCCTGTTTCCGATGTTCGTCATCATGTCGGAGCAGGCGGGGACCATTGGCTTCTCAGCGACGCTCGCCGATCTCGGCCATCGGCTGTTCGTCGTGCCTGCTGACGTTCTCTACTACTATTTCGAAGTCTTCCCGGGTGTGGTTGCGCACCAACATGGAGCGACCATCGGAAAGCTGGCGTGGATCCTTGGAGTGCCGACCTTCGACGACGCGAATTTCGTGGGCAGATACATGATGGCGCGAGGAGCAGGGTTTCGTTCCACGGTGACGGCGAATGCGCCCTTCCTGGGCAGTCTCTACGCCGACTTTAGCTTTGCGGGCGTTGTGGTGGGCGGCTTCATCGCGGGCGCGACCATGCAGGCCCTGCAGGCGCGCATCGTAAGGCGTCCGAAAACAACGCTGAATCTCGCGCTCTTTGCCTTTTTGCTGGTTACCTTTGCCTGGTTGAATACGACGACGCTCCCTGTCGTGCTTCTGAGCGACGGAGGTGTATTGGCGCTTGTATTCGTTTGGCTCATGGACCCAATGAAGGCGGCTTCCAGTTTGCGCGCGCCAATCTCCCGTTCCAAAACTGGCCGCCTCCGGCAATCCGGACCCCTGTTCCCTGCGAGCACTCTCAAGAGGCCTTCGTGCAGGTCGTCCATTTGACCTCGGTGCATCCGCCTTTTGATGTGCGCATATTCCAAAAGGAATGTAGCGCGCTCGCTGAAGCCGGACACCAAGTGACTCTCATCGCTCCTCACGACCGTGATGAGCAGGCAGGAAAGGTTGTTATCCATGCGGTGGCCAAAGCAGGGTGCCGGGCGTCACGCATGCTGCTCGGTCCGTGGCGGGTGTATCGAAGGGCGCTCCGGGAACGAGCGGATGCCTACCATTTTCACGATCCTGAACTGATTCCGGTGGGTTTACTCCTGCGAGCGCGCGGGAAGGCAGTGGTGTACGACTTGCACGAGGACGTGCCCCGCGACATCCTCGGTAAGGACTACTTGCCAAAGCTTCTACGCCGTCCACTGTCCGTGGCCGCCGACGGCCTGGAAAGGATTGCGGGCGTCCTTTTTTCCGGATTGATTGCAGCCACGCCCGCCATTGCCCGCCGGTTCAGCCGTCTCAATGGCAAGCTGACGGTGGTCCAGAATTTTCCTCTTCGAAGAGAGTTCGCTATTCACGCGGTTCCAAGCTGGGATCAGCGGTCGGCATCCGTCGCCTATGCCGGATGCCTCACCCGAGACCGCGGGGTGCGCGAGATGGTCGAAGCGATCAATCTTGTTTCGTCCCGCTGCAACGCCACCCTGAAACTGGCAGGTGAGTTTTGGCCCGCCGACCTTCAGGGACGGGTCAGGGCTCTGCCGGGATGGCGACGGGTGGCGGAACTCGGCTTGCTTCCGCGTTCGAAAGTAGGCGAGCTGCTTGCCACCGCCAGGGCAGGCCTTCTCGTGTTTCACCCTGACCCCAACAACGTGCAGGCTCAGCCGAACAAGTTGTTTGAGTACATGGCAGCAGGCATTCCCGTTATCGCTTCGAACTTTCCTTTATGGAAGGAGATCGTGGCAGAAACGGGCTGCGGCCTATTGGTTAACCCGCTCAAGCCGCCGGAAATCGCCGAGGCGATCGAATACGTGCTTACGCACCCGGCGGAAGCTGAGCGGATGGGTTGCCGCGGCCGGGAGGCTGTGGAGAAGACCTTTAATTGGGAGTGTGAACAAAGCAAGCTTCTTCAATTTTACGGAAGTCTGCTGGAGCCGACATGTGCGGGATAGCGGGCATCGTTTCGGCCAGCGGATTTGATCCGCAGAGCCTGTTGGAGGCCACCCACCTGGTGAAGCACCGGGGGCCCGACGGATACGGCTTCGCCTATTTCTGTCCGAGGCCGGGCTGCCGCGGCCAGGTCATCCTGAACGAGAACCGCGTTCCCACAGAGGGCGCCATCGTGGGGCTCGGGCATCGGCGTCTGGCGATCCTGGATCTTTCTCCGTCAGGAAGTCAGCCCATGCAGACCTCGGATGGGATGCTAACGGTCGTCTTCAACGGCGAGATTTACAACTACCTTGAGATCCGCGAGGAACTGAAGGCCTTAGGCTGCGCTTTCAGGACCGGCACCGATACCGAAGTGCTTCTCCAGGCCTACCGTCAGTGGGGCCGTGAGTGCTTGCACCGCTTCAACGGCATGTGGAGTTTCGCGATCTGGGACAGCAGCCGCCAGCGGCTTTTCTGCTCAAGAGATCGCTTTGGAATCAAGCCGTTTTACTACTCCTGCGACTCCGGGAGGTTTCTATTCGCGTCGGAAATAAAACAGCTTCTGCGCTTCCCTGACATTCCGCGGCGGGCGAACGCCGGGCGCGTGTGGGACTACCTGGAGTTTGGAATTCTCAGTCACAGCGAAGAGACTCTCTTCCAAGGTATCCGCGAGCTGCGGGGCGGCCACTCGCTGACGTTGGATGTGGCCTCTGGCGAGATGAGCCCGATCATCGAGCGGTACTGGGACCTGGAGCTGCGTACGCCGGGTAGCGTTTCCGAAGAGGCTGCGCGCGAACAATTCCTGGAGACTTTCAAAGACGCCGTTCGCATCCGTTTGCGAAGCGACGTACCCGTGGGCTCTTGCCTCAGCGGGGGACTCGACTCTTCGTCAATCGTGAGCGTGGCCCGGAGCCTTGCGCCCCGCGATGACTTCCACACGTTTTCGGCCTGCTTCGATGACCCTCAGTTGGACGAACGGCCTTACATTGAGGAGGCAGTATCGGCCACGCGGGCGAAGCCGCACTATGTATTTCCCAGCGGAACAGCGTTTCGAGAGTCCTTGGAGAGACTCCTTTGGCATCAGGACGAGCCCATCGCAGGATCCAGCGTCTTCGCCCAAGAGGCGGTCATGGAACGGGCGCGTCGCGAAGCGGTGCCGGTTCTGCTCGACGGACAGGGAGGCGACGAGACGCTCTGCGGATATCGAAAGTTCTACTATTTTTATCTCCGCCATTTGCTGAAGCGCCGCGAGCCCCGGCTTCTGCGGGAAGCGTCATTACAGTTGTGGCGCGGCGATTCCGTGCCTCTGAACTGGGCTGACGCCACCCGGTATCTTCCTCAGCCCTTCCGTCGAAAGCACTCGGTAGTTGCCCGCCTGAGCGACAACGATTTCGCCAAGCATCGTGGCGAGGACGCCATCAGGTTGGGTCCCGGCGAGAGTCTGGCTGCCCGCCAGAAGGAGGACCTCGTCCGTCTCAGCCTACCCGTGCTGCTGCGATACGAAGATCGGAACTCGATGGCCCATTCGATCGAGACGCGCTTGCCCTTTCTTGATTACCGCCTGGTGGAGTTCCTGGTGAACAGTCCCGAGCACTTGAAGCTCCGAGATGGCTGGACAAAATGGATTCTGCGCCAAGCGATGCGAGGCATCCTGCCTGAGAAGATCCGGCTCCGAAGGCGGAAGCTCGGTTTTGATGCCCCGGAGAAGCAGTGGATCGGCGCCCACCTGTTCAGCTTGGTGGAAGATGCTTTCGGCGGCTCTCAGCCCCGAATGGGTCCTTACCTCGACGGCGCCAAGGTGCGTCACGAGTACCGGAAGTTCTTGGCAGAGGCCCCCGGGGCGCTCAGTGCGTCGTCGCTCTTTCGACCCCTAATGCTGGAGCTTTGGGCGCGAGTGCACCGAGTTACAACCTGAGCTTGAACATGATCAGTAACTTCAAAGTCGCAACCATCGTCGGGGCCCGGCCTCAGTTTGTGAAGGCTGCTGCCATTTCGCGAAAGCTTCGCCGCGTGGCGCACGAAGTGCTGATTCATACGGGCCAGCACTATGACGCAAACATGAGCGAGGTGTTTTTTCGAGAGCTCGATATTCCGGCGCCCGACTACCACTTGGGCGTCGGATCAGGACCGCACGGCAAGCAAACCGGAGAGATGCTGGCACAGATCGAACGAGTGCTGCTGGGGGAAAGGTCGGACTACGTGCTGGTCTACGGCGACACCAACTCCACGTTAGCCGGGGCTCTGGCAGCCGCCAAACTGCAGATTCCGGTCGCTCACGTCGAGGCGGGCTTGCGGAGCTTCAACCGGCGAATGCCGGAAGAAATCAACCGTGTTCTAACAGACCATCTTGCAGCCCTGCTTCTGGCGCCCACTGAAGCCGCCGTGCGCAACCTGCGGCTCGAAGGCCTAACGGGAGGCGTCGAACTTGTGGGCGATGTGATGTACGAGGTTGCGCTTGAGCACCTCAGGGCTGCCGAGCGGCAGTCGCGGATTCTGGAGCGTCTCGGGCTGGATGGCCGCGGTTTTGCGCTTGCCACGATACATCGCGCCGAGAATACGGATGACCTGCCGCGCCTCAGCAGCATCCTTGATGCCCTGGGGCGGATTGGCGGCGATTGCCCGCTCGTTCTGCCCCTTCATCCTCGGACCCGGGAGGCAGTCAGACGGCTTTCCGGAACTTGGCTCGAACACCTGGAGGTGATCGAACCACTGCCGTACTTCGACATGCTCCGCTTGGAATCGCAGGCGCGATTTATCCTCACCGATTCCGGTGGCGTCCAGAAGGAAGCGTTCTTCTTCCGCGTTCCTTGTATAACTCTCAGGGACGAAACGGAATGGGTGGAAACGTTGGAATCGGGGTGGAATGTGCTGGCCGGCGCCGACCCGGAGCGGATCGTCGATGCCGCGCGAAAACACAGGCCCGGCAACGGCGACGGTTTCCCTTATGGGCGAGGCGACGCGAGCCAACGGATCATTGCGTTGCTTCTGGATGTGGCCGGACAGAAAACATCTCGGGAACCATCCCAACCAAAGAACAAAAGTGCACCCGGGTTGCAAGGACCGGCAATCCAATGAGGGTTGCAAAATATGGTGACGACCTTTGCTGTAGCGGGTCTGCGACCGCCGTCTTTTCGGCGCTCCCTTACAGGGCAGGCTCCGAGCGTCGCTACAGAAGCTGTTGTCACGATATTTTGCAACCCTCAGTAAGACGGGCGGCAGGATATGAGGCATGTGAACGGGCCGGCGTGCGCGGCTGGTGGCGGATTGGGGAGCTGCGGCGTGTCCGGCCCGGGTTCACAACGGTTGTGAAGAGCACGCGCGTTCGGGGACCCGCGCGAAGACAGCGCCACTTACCGATCACACGGCGCTTGGGAAGGAGTACTTCAGTGAGTCTGAAGACTACCGTTGGTCTGGCAGGAGCGACGCTGCTGCTAGCGGCAATCAATCTTTACGCTGATCCCATCAATCTACTTTTGAATCCCGGATTTGAAAGTGCAGCGAGCGGCGTTGCTGCGGGAACGTCCGTCGTCCTCACCGGCTTGAACGACAGCGGCGGCAGTTCGGCAGCCGCGGACTGGAATGTTTGGAGCAACGGCTCAGCGAACATTTCTACTGTGCTCATGCCGAGCACACTGCCCGCGGGCGGCAGCTACATGCTCGAAGTGACTACGAGCGGGTCGAACGGCGGAATCTATCAGGACTTCCTCAGCACGCCTGCGGCGTCTGCTACAGCATCCGCCTGGGTCTGGATTGTGAGCGGCTGCGTCGGCATCGGGTCCGGTGATGACGGTGATACCGGCGAAGACACTCAGAGTTGCACCACAGGATCATGGATACACCTGACCGCCCCCAACGATTCTACGCCTGTGACAAACTTCCTTGTTTATGACACTTCGGCAGGCGCGAACTTCTTTGTGGACAATGCTGCCGTGACGCCTGGCGTGACGCCCACACCAGAGCCGGCAGCACTCGTGCTATTCGGCTCCGGGCTGCTCATCCTGGGCGAGTTTATCCGGCGCCGCGCGCGGCGATGAGCAGTCCAACTATTCCTCCTGCTCCTCCGTCAGCTTCGGCAAGGAGTTGAAAGCGGCGTCTGATTATTCTCGGGCTTTAGCGAACCGACCTTTCTGGCGCTTGTCGAGCCCCCTCGGCTGAGGCTGCAGAGGGGGCGGGTCCTCCTGCGCCCATGCGGGCTCAAGTTTCTCTCTGCTGAAATCATGAACAAACATCTGAAGCAGCAAACTGGGCCTGAATGGCTAGGGCCGGATGCTTCCCGCACGTCTGTCTCTGTCATCGTCGCATGCCGCAATGAGGAACACTTCATCGGCGGCTGCCTGGAGTCGATTATTGCCACCGGCCACCCAAAACATTTGCTGGAAGTGCTGGTGGTAGACGGGATGAGTGAGGACGATACGAGGTCGATTGTGAGCAGTTACAGCCAGCGATTTCCTTTCGTGAAGCTGGTTGATAATCCGCGAGGGATTGCCTCGGCAGCCTTCAACCTGGGGATTCGCATCGCCTCGGGCGACGCCATCATGATTATGGGCGCGCACAACAAGTATTCCAGCGACTACATCCCGAAGTCACTCCAGGCCCTTGAGCGATACGGCGCGGACAACGTGGGCGGGGTCATCAAGGTCATGCCCCGTGACTCCGGGTTCCTGGCGAAGGCTCTGGCCTGCGCACTCAGCCATCGCTTTGGGGTTGGTAACTCTCATTTCCGCTGTGAGAACAGCGAGCCGCGATGGGTGGACACCGTGTTCGGGGGCTGCTACCGAAGGGAAGTCTTCGAGAAGGTGGGTTTGTTTAACGATGAACTGGTCTACAACCAGGATATCGAGTTCAACCGGCGGCTGTGTCGCGCGGGAGGGCGAATCCTGCTTGTGCCTGACATTGTCAGCTACTATTACGCGCGATCCGATCTTTTAGCGTTCGTGCGGCACAGCTTTCGCGACGGTTTCTGGGTGGTTCTCTCGTTCCTGCATGCCAAGGGTGTGCCGGCTTCTCTAAGGCATCTGGTGCCCTTGGTCTTTGTGGGCGCTCTGATAAGTTCCGGACTCCTCAGCCTGCGGATTCGATTCTTCAGCGAAGTACTTCTGACGGTCGCGGGCAGCTACCTGGCGGCCAGCCTGGCGGCATCGCTCTCGATTGCGCGGCGCGAACACGACCTCCATTACGTGCTTGCCATGCCTCTGGCCTTTGCTGCCCTCCATATCGCCTACGGACTCGGATCATTAGCCGCGCTGGGCAACACGGTACTCAGCACGAGCGGGTGGCGAAGGCTTACCCGGCGGCTTTTCCGGCCGGGCCTACGCCTGGAGCAAGAGCCGCAATGACCCGCGCCTTTTTGACGGACGCAACTGGCGGGCCCTACAGCTCTTTCTTTTGGAAGGGCCGTGTCGCCCTTTACGCCACGTTGAAAGCTCTGGGTGTGGGTCCAGGTGATTACGTGATGGTGCCGGGCTACACCTGCGTGGTGGTTCCCTCCGCTGTTCACTTCGTTGGCGCACGGTCCCTTTACGTTGACATTGATCCTGTTACCTTCAACGTTTCGCTCGAAGGTATCGAGCGCGTCTGGAAGGAAAGTCGCCAGGAGCGGATCAGAGCGCTGATTGTTCAACACACGTATGGCTTGCCTGCCGATACGGCGCCCATTGTCTTGTGGGCAAGGCAGAGAGGAATCAGAGTCATCGAAGACTGCTGCCACGTTTTGGGTAGCCGCTACCGCGATACTAACGGAGAATGGCAGGACGTTGGTGCTCTGGGCGATGCGTGCGTCTTCAGTTCGCAGTGGTCGAAACCGGTCTCGACCGGCCTTGGCGGCTGGGTGGTAACGGCTAACCAGGCGCTCGCCGAGGCAATCGCCGAGGTTCACCGGAGAGAATGCCGGCCTCCCTCTCTACGCGAAACAGCGCTGCTTCGGACGCAGGTGCTGGCACGCTCCCTGATTTCATCCCCACGATTCTATTGGATTGCCTTGAGTTTGTACCACTTCCTCGCGCGCGCGGGGGTTTGCATCGGGTCGTCGGCGGAAGAAGAGCTCATGGGTAAGAAGCCAGCAGACTACGCCAAGCGGATGTCTGAATTCCAATGCAACCGTCTCGCGCGACAGCTCCGTTATGCAGCAGTCATCATGCGCCATCGGCGGCGCTTGCAAGCGGTTTACGAGTCGGCTCTCTCCCAGGTTGGATTGCCTCAGTTGAACATTCCAAAGCACGCCGACCCGGTTCTGTTGCGATACCCCATCCGCGTCGGCAACAAGGATGCGGTCCTGGAGCTGGCGCGGAAACATGGGGTTGAACTCGGGGATTGGTTCAACCATCCTCTCCATCCCAAAGAATCGGATGCCGGCGCGCTCGCGTACCGGAGCGGAACGTGCCCGGTTGCGGAGCAAGCTGCTCAGGAAGTGGTGAATTTGCCTCTGCACTTGCGGGTCACCGAACGAGTGGCGGCTGAAACGGTGCGCTTCCTGAAGCAACAATCGCGCCCTGTCACGCGTGTCTGTGAGCAACCCAGAACGAGGATGCCCTGGATCCCCGACTCAATGGCGGAAGAATCCGCATGGTCGAGTTGAAAGAGGAACGATTGCAACGTCGTCCCTGATGAGCGGCAAAGCAATGGCGGCGCGCTGCGCAGTGTGTAGTTCGCATAACTGCGCGCCGGTGGCCGAACTGCCGTTTGGCGTAAGAGAGGGGACGATCCAGTCCGTCGTAATGCGGTGTGACCACTGCGGCTGCTACTTCCGCCGCTTTCGACAGCCGCCCGCTCTCGATGAGCACTGGGACTCGCAATCTTACACCAGCCCGCAGCACGAGGAACGATTCAGGCGCGCGCGACAATCATTCTTTGAATCCCTCGCACGCT
>JASHYZ010000171.1 GCA_030042795.1 Terriglobia bacterium
TCATTGCTCTGCTGGCAGTAGGATGGGGACTTGAAGCCCGGGTGCCCGCCAGCGGGCCTGAAGGGGCAATCCGGTCAGCGGGTGGTGCGCCACCTGACACCGGGTCTGTTATCGTTCAAGAAAACGTCCCCTATGCCGTGAGGAACGGCCAGCCGCTGCTGCTCGACGTCTATCAGCTGGCTGCTGGCTCGGCCGCGAAGCCACGCCTTGCCATCGTGTTAATCCACGGCGGCGGCTGGACCAGTTTCGATAAGAGCACGATGCGGGGCATGGCGCAGGTGCTCGCTCGATCCGGCTTCGCCGCGTTCTCCGTCGACTATCGTCTCTTCGAAGGCGCCCAGAACCGATGGCCGGCCCAATTGGATGACGTGCAACTCGCAGTGCGCTGGGTACGCGCCAATGCTTCGAAGTACGGCGTCAATCCCGGCCGTATCGGCGCTTTCGGGCACTCTGCAGGAGGCCAGTTGGCTGCGCTCTTAGGTATGGAAGAGACGCACGACAACTCTGACGCCTCGTTGGCTGAATACTCAAGCCGGGTGCAGGCGGTGGTTGACGTAAGCGGGCCGACCGACTTTACCAGCCAGCGTGATGCCGACGGGGATGCCTTCCTGACGAATTTCTTTGGGGTGGCCTGTGCGAATGGTGGCACAGCCACTCCTGGCTGTGCAATCTGGCGCGACGCTTCGCCCGTCTTTCACGTCTCAAAGACGAGTGCGCCGTTTCTGATCGTGCATGGCACTCGTGATGACCAAGTGCCGATTGCCCAATCGGAGGAACTCCTGGAACGATTGCGGCAAGCGGGAGTTCCGGCGTCTCTCGTGAAGCTTGACGATGGACATACCTTTAAGACTTCCGAAGCCCGAATGCGGCTCGCGATAGAAACGGTCGCATTTTTCAACCGGCAGCTAGTACTGTCTCCGTAACGCGCGGGTGGCGCAGGCTCGCAAACGAGAACGTCGGAAACAAAGGCTTTGTGGACAGGGCAGACTTCGACAGAGCACACTTCCACCCTGCGCCCCCAAGGGACGTGTTCGGTATTGGTGCGGAGCGGAGAACGTGCCTTAAGTTACGTTATGCAGGCTCGCGAGCTATCGCCGCTCTCCTGAGAGAAACAACGCGACGATGCTCAATTATTCGCTCCACACGCACGCTCCGGATCAGACAGGGTCACGGCCTCGACCGCTCCACTGCGCCAACGACCTCGCCGCTCCGCACTACCCCTATGTTAACTCAAAACCGTTTTCATGAGCTTTCGCGGGCCGGAGGCCCTAAGGGACAGGGTCGAAAATGCTAGGTGGGAAAATACGCCGGCGCTAGCTGTAGACCTTGAGAAGCAGGTCCGCACTGTCCTCCGCCTGACGTTTCAGACATAAACATCATGCCGGAAACCGTCGTGGAGCGTCTGGTTTGGTTGCGGCTCCACCGCGCCGGGCTACACTCGCTTGAAGTTAACCTCGCACCAGCGCGGATGCGAGGTTATTTTTTGGTCGTGAACCCCAGACGCGAGTTTTCGGCTACAGGAACGGCAGCGGCTAAAGGAAGAACCACACTGCGGTCTTCAGTCGAGGATGAGATTCCTTCTTTAGCGGCGGGCATCAGCTAGATTTTAAGCCGGGGCCGGAACGAGAGCCACTGTTTTTCGAGGGTTGGATCTCGACCAGGGATAAACCGGGAATCAGCCGGAAGTGGCGGACGTTAACGGTTAGCACCGAGTAGCCGAGCGTCAGGGCTGTGGCAGCGATGAGCAAGTCGGCGAAAGGAATGACCACACCTTGGCTCTGCTGCTCTCCGTCGAGTTTCCCCGCCAGCAGTGCGGTCTCTTTGGTGTACGGGTAGACCGTCAGAGCCGCCAGATGTTCGTTCAGGAAGGCTTCGCGGCGGTCAAGGAGGTCGGCACGCCCTGTGGCGCGGAAGCCGCACCGCCCACTGCCCCGGACTGCGCGAAAGTCTTTATACGAGCAGTCAATTCCGTTACCGCGCCCTGCGGAACGAGTCTACCCGTATTGTAAACGACGAAGACTTCGCCGTCGTCGCAACGAAACTGGATCCCGTGCTGAAGTTGTTTTTCCTCGTATTTTACGTTCTGCTGCTTCAGGAAGGCTCTCATCTGATCTGGAGTCATAATCTTGAATAGTTCTTCCTTCTCCGAAGGCGTAACGAACAAGCGCAAGAGACTGTCCGCCAAACGCGTTGACACATCTTACCTGCTCGCCTGAGTTCCCACCTTTGCCAGCAGCTCCTGATACTTCTCTTCTCGCTCCTTCTGATCCAAGCCCAGGTACTTCTCCATCACTTGCGTGGTATTCATCGAGCAAAATTTTGGCCCGCACATGGAGCAGAACGCCGCGTCTTTGTAATAGTCGTCGGCCAGCGTTTCGTCGTGCATGGCGCGGGCGGTTTCGGGATCAAGCGAGAGATCGAACTGTTTGTTCCAATCAAAGAGGAAGCGGGCGTAGCTGAGCGCGTCGTCACGGTCGCGAGCGCCGGGACGGTGGCGGGCCACGTCAGCAGCATGAGCTGCAATCTTGTAAGCGATGATCCCCTGGTGCACGTCGTGCCTGTTCGGCAGGCCCAGGTGCTCTTTGGGTGTGACGTAGCAGAGCATCGAAGCGCCGTGCCAGCCGATCATGGCCGCGCCGATGGCAGAGGTAATGTGATCGTAGCCCGGCGCGATGTCGGTCACCAGCGGCCCGAGGGTGTAAAACGGCGCCTCGTGGCAGATTTCCATTTCTTTGTCTACTTGAAGCTTGATCTGGTCCATGGGGATGTGACCCGGGCCTTCGATCATCACCTGCACGTCATACTCCCACGCCTTCTTCGTCAGCTCGCCCAGCGTCTGAAGTTCGGCAAATTGCGCCCTGTCACTGGCATCAGCCAGGCTGCCGGGACGCAGGCCATCGCCGAGTGAGAATGAGACGTCATATTTCTGAAAAATCTTGCAGATGTCCAGGAAGTGGGTGTAGAGGAAGTTCTCCTTATTGTTCTCCACGCTCCATTGCGCCATAAGGGCGCCACCCCGGCTCACAATTCCGGTGATGCGGTGGCGCGTCAGGGGAATATGCTCGCGCAGCACGCCGGCGTGAATGGTCATGTAGTCCACGCCTTGCTCGGCCTGCTCTTCAATCACTTCCAGCATGAGCTCGGGCGTGAGGTCGCGCACGTGCGTAACGCGCGAGATGGCTTCGTAAATGGGGACCGTCCCAATCGGTACGGTGCTGTTGCGAATCACCGCTTCGCGGATCTGATGAATGTCGCCGCCGGTGGAGAGGTCCATCACGGTATCGGCGCCGAACTTCACCGCAGTGCACAGCTTTTCGACTTCGCCATCGACGTTCGATGTCGTGGCCGAGTTCCCGATGTTAGCGTTGATCTTGCATTTGGCGGCGATGCCGATGCCCATGGGCTCAAGCTCGACATGGCGGATGTTGGCGGGGATAATCATGCGGCCACGCGCCACCTCGGCGCGCACCACTTCGGGCTCCAAGTTTTCCCGCCGGGCCACGTACTCCATTTCTGCGGTCAGCACGCCGCGGCGCGCGTAATGCATCTGCGTCCTCACGGGACCGGAGCGCTGTTTCACCCACTCGGATCGAATCTGAGGCAACATGACAGGTTCTCCTTTGCGGCTCTGCGCGTGGCAGAGCCTTGACTTCTTCTCGGCTCGCGAGGAAAAACTCACCACGGAGGGCACAGAGAACACTGAGAAAAAGCTCTCTATGTGCTCCGTGATCTCTGTGGTGAGTTCTTCTTTTGTTGGCGGCAGACCCCTCGCACCCCAAGCTACCGCAAGTTCAGTCTACAGCTGGGGACGGGGCTCCGCAACTTCGAGGAAGCGCGG
>JASHYZ010000172.1 GCA_030042795.1 Terriglobia bacterium
AATCCCGGCAGCTTGGGATCGCGCTCGTAGCCTGACGGACTGTCAATGTAGGCGCGGAACGAGTAGGAGGAAGCTCCCAAACGCTGCCTTGGTTCGGTGGGGAATTTTAGATGCGGTTGCGCGACCGCAGCCAGTCGTCGCGCGCCCAGCGCTAACGACACCGCGCCTAAGGCGGAGGTCCTTATGAAATCGCGCCGCGAATGCTTGTCCATAACGCTCCTCACTATGCAGGAGTCGGTGGTTGGGGCAGGGTGGATTCCCGCTTACGCGGGAATGACGGAAGCTGAGCTTCTTTGCGCCAAACGAGCGCAAAAGAGCGGCTACCGAAACCTGAACACAAACCCCTGCTGCACGGCAATGATAGAAAGGTGTTAGAATCCGACGCTTCGCTATTGAAGGTCAAGCGAAAAGACAGCGCAACGGAGACATTTGTGATGAAGGCATTACGATCGGCGGTTTTTTTGGGTGCCCTGATGAGCTTCGGCTTCTCGGCTCGCCATTTTGGCCAAGAGCCCACGCGCCCACAATACGATCTGCTGATCGTTCATGGCCACGTGATCGACGGCAGCGGCAGTCCGTGGTTTGAGGCGTCTGTGGCGGTGAAGGACGGCAAGATCGCCGATATCGGCCGGCTGCAAAGCGCTACGGCGAAGCGCGTGATCGATGCTCGCGGACTGGTGGTTGCGCCCGGATTCATCGACCTCCACAGCCACTCGGACTATACCTTGCTGGTGGACGGAACCGCGCAAAGCAAAATCCGCCAAGGCGTGACCACAGAGATTCTCGGCGAGGCCGCCTCCGCAGGACCCATCCTAGGCCCAGCGGTAGCGGACTTTGACAACGGCACCGCACCCCTCACGCAGAAGGACGGTCTCAAACGCGACTGGACCACGTTGGGCGGGTACTTCGCACGCGCTGAGCGGCAAGGCATCTCCGTGAACATCGCCTCCTATGTCGGCAGCGGTCAGGTGCGGCTGGATGTGATGGGTAACGTCAATCGCCCTCCGACGGACGAAGAGCTTCGCAGGATGGAAAATCTGGTTGATGAGTCGATGCGTGACGGCGCGATCGGCCTGACCTCAGGCTTGATCTATGCGCCCAATATGTTTGCCAAGACAGACGAACTGATCGACCTTGCAAAAGTGGCGGCAAGATATGGTGGCCTGTATACCACTCACATCCGCGGCGAAGGCGCCAACAGTGAACAATCGCTGAGCGAGGCTATCGAGATTGCGGAAAAAGCAGGTCTACCCGGCCACATTCTTCATTTCAAGATGAACGGCCAGGCGAATTGGGGCCGCATGCCGGAGTTGATCAAGCTCATCGACGCCGCGCGCGCACGGGGCGTGGACATCACGGCTGACCAATATCCTTACCTGGCAGGCATGACAAGCCTGGAACAGTGCCTGCCTCCGAAATATCTGGAGGGCACCGCAGATGACGTTGTGGCGAGGTTGAGAGATTCCAAAGCGCGTGACGAGATTCGTGGCGCAATCGCCAACGGTCTGCCGGGATGGGAAAATAACGAAGTGAAGGACTGCGGAGGCTGGCACGGCGTGATGGTGGCGTCTTGCCAAAGGCCCGAAGACAAAGTCTACGAAGGCAAGCGCATGGATGAGGTCGCAGCGCTGATGGGCAAGGATCCCGTGGACGCTCTCTGTGACCTGCTCATAGCCGAACACGCCACGCCGATGGCCATCTACTTCAGCATGAGCGAGTCGGATGTGGAACTGGCTATGAAGCAGCCTTGGGTCGGCATCGGCACAGACGGGGCCGCCGTGAATCCCTCGATGACCTTTATGGGCCGTCCTCACCCGCGGTTCTACGGAACGTTTCCGCGCGTGTTGGGTGTCTACGTCCGCGAGAAGCATGTCCTCACGCTGCCGGATGCGATCCGCAAGATGACCTCATTTCCAGCGCAAATCATCGGACTTACTGACCGTGGTCTGCTGCGCAAAGGCATGGCCGCTGACATTACGATCTTCGATCCACAAACGGTAGCCGATCGCGCGACCTATCAGGACCCGGCGCAGTATCCGGTCGGTATCCCGTATGTGATCACGAACGGCGTGGTAGTAATCGACAAGGGCCAACACACCGGCGCTAAGCCGGGCGAGGTGCTATTCGGGCGAGGCAAGTAAGCGACCGCACTTGTCCGCTCAGCGTTCGTATGCAGAGTCGTGGTCAGGATGAAGTGAAAGTACGCGCAAGAAATCTCCGTCACGGAACGCGAGCGCACGAATTCGCTGGCTCAGGCGGAGAGAATAGACTTTGGCACCGTTGGGCGCATTGAAATGCTCGATAGCTTCCCAATGAAACCCGCCGTGTCGGTAAAGCGAGTTCCAGTCCAACTCGCGGAGCCGCCGCAGAGAAGCAATTACCTGTTTCAGGTCGGACGATTCGAGTCGAAACAGAACGTCCTGGAATTCGGGGCTGTTGAGGTCCAAGCGAACACGGTCACGAGCGCTGGACACGTGAACGTCCTGCCTTTTGGGGTCGTCGTCGCTGCAGCAGACTCTCCAAATTCGTTTCTTCAGGCTCCGTTCTTGCGGCCCAGGCAAGGCCCCGTTCAATCCGGGAACGATGTGGTTCTTGAAGCGTCCAGAGCTGGCTGTCAGGAACCATCGTAACCGCAGTCAGCACGATGTGCCCGTCGTTGAACCTCTCTAGACGCAACGTTTTTCCTGCGTAGTTCTTGCCAAGCGACACTTGACCGCTTTTACCAACCACTTTGATCTCAGTTCCTATGACGCGTGTTATTTCACCACCTCTTCCTGCCCTCATGCCCTCATGCTATCATGCCGAACGGCCGCACTACAACCGCAGGAAGTTCCCCAGCAGTTGCTTCCCCACGTTGGTCATGATGGATTCGGGATGGAATTGCACACCTTCCACCTTCAACTCGCGGTGGCGAATCCCCATGATGAGACCGTTAGATGAGGTGGCGGAAATTGTGAGACAAGCCGGCAGGCTTTCGCGCTCCACAATGAGTGAATGATAGCGTGTGGCGGGAAACGGGTTGGGAAGCTCAGCAAATATAGTTTCGCCGTCGTGAGCAATGGAGCTGACTTTGCCGTGCATAATCTCGGGCGCGCGCACCACGCGGCCGCCAAACGCTTCGCCGATGGCTTGGTGCCCAAGACAGACGCCGAGTATGGGCATCTGTCCGGCGAAGCGTTGCACCAAACCGATACAGATTCCGGCCTCGGCCGGCGTCTTCGGGCCCGGCGAGATCACCACGCGTTCAGGCGCCAAACACTCGACCTCGTCCAGTGTAATTTGATCGTTGCGGCGCACGTCAACCGCGGCGCCTAGTTCGCTCAAATATTGAACAAGGTTGTAGGTGAAAGAGTCGTAGTTGTCGATGACTAAGACCATAACTCCATTGTATTCTCGTTGCCGTGCTTGACGCCGCTCAGACCGCTGACGACCCCGCGCACGTTTTCACTCACGGGTTGGTGTTGTGTCATCCCAGGTGGTGAGCGAGGCTAGGCCGCTTATCAAGACCGTCCTCGTCTGTCGATCCTGCTAAATCAAGATGCAAGTGCCTGTTGGCGCCGGTTGAGCGGTTTGGCCCGCTCCGTGCATAATGCCTCGGCGAAGTCAAAATCATTGGAGGTCACCGTCATGAAAAGAATCTTCGGCACTCTTGGAACACTTGCTTTGGCATTATCACTCGGAGTTCCTGCGTTCGCCGCCACTGCCGCGCGCCCGCAGGCAGCGCAGAAAACGACCGTAGCGAAGGCGTCAGCTAAGCACAAGGTTACAGCTAAGAAGAGCACCAAAACGGCTCGCAAGGCGTCATCTGCGAACAGCAAGTCTGCCACGCCGCAGAGCAAGTAGACCCTGTGCCGTGAACTTTTTCGGCAAGTAGTCCCGAATCTGGCCTCCGCCCCGTGCCCAACGGGCGGAGGTCAAGAAAAGGAGGTCACGGTCTTGAAAAAGATCACCGCAATGTTCGGCACCATCGCACTAGCGCTGTTTCTGAGCGCACCAGCCTTTGCCGCTCCCGCTCCGGTGCGAGTGCCGGCGCATGCACACCATCGATATCATCACCGGCATCACAACAGGCATCATCATGTGGCCCGGCACTATTCAAACGGGCGGTAACGTCGCGACGTTCGGCCTTGAAGAGATTCGACGTACGCGCAGCTTAACGACCGACGGTCCCTTCAAGGCCGAGTTCACGAATGAGCTTGTGGGGATCATAGGGAGAACAGTGGAAGGTGCGGCCGTCCACTTCGAAAGTCGGCACCCGGCGCTTTCCTTGATTGACGCTCATCACGAATTCGACGGCGCCCTCAGTCTGCTCGATGTTGATTTCATCGAAGGATACGCCTCGTTCACTGAGAAATCGCTTGGCGCGATAGCAATCAGGGCACCACGAAGTTGTATACATGCGAACAGTCCCGGCAGCCTTCTCGCCATTTCCGATTGTGCTCGGATTCCTTGTCAATTCTTCGCTCCAACCGCGCTCGCCACGCGCTGGGCGACTTCGAGTCGCGCCATAGCGCGCTGCAATGCCCTTTGAGCACGCAAGGCGTCAATCTCAGCGTCACCGGCGCCTGCGCGCCGGAGTCTTTCCTCAGCGCGCTCACGGGCGTTGCGCGCGCGTTCCACGTCAATCTCTTCCGGCCGCTCGGAGGTCTCCACCAGTACGCTCACACGCTGAGGCAGCACTTCCGCGAATCCCCAATTTACAAAAAGATAGTGGTTCACGGTGCCTTGTGTATACGAAAGCTCGCCTGGCTTTAGCTCTGACAGCAGCGGCGCGTGCTCCGGCAGCACTCCGAAATAGCCGTCGCGGCCCGGCAGCGAGACCGCCAACACCAACTCACGCACCATCAGCTTCTCGGGCGTCACAAGTTCGAGCTGAATCTGGTCAGATTGTGTTTCGGCCATAAGTTATCTTGCCATCGGGTGATGGGGCCATCGAGCCATTGAGTGATCCGGCGTGCCTCAGTTCGGAGTTCGGAGTTACTAAGTTCGGAGTTTAGTAGCTTCCGGCCAAAGAACTCCGCACTCCGAACTGAAGAACTCCGAACTGGTTCAATCGCAAATCACTCAATCACCCGATCACTCAATGAGCCGATTACTTCAGTTTCTCCGCTTTGGCGAGCGCTTCGTCCATGGTGCCCACCATGTAAAAGGCTTGCTCCGGCACGTCGTCGTGCTTGCCCGCCACGAGCTCCTGGAATCCCTTAATAGTGTCCTCGAGCTTCACATACTTTCCTTCCAATCCCGTGAATTGCTGAGCTACGAAGAACGGCTGGGAGAGGAATCGCTGAATCTTGCGCGCCCGGGCCACAGTGAGCTTATCTTCATCTGACAGCTCGTCGATACCGAGAATAGAGATGATGTCCTGCAGGTCTTTGTACTTTTGCAGGATTGCCTGGACGGAGCGCGCCACGGCGTAGTGCTCGTCGCCCACGATACGCGGATCGAGCACGCGGGACGTGGAGGCCAGGGGATCCACAGCCGGGTAAATGCCGAGCTCCACGATCTGGCGTGAGAGAACGGTCATCGCGTCAAGGTGCGCGAAGGCCGTCGCCGGCGCGGGATCCGTGAGGTCGTCGGCGGGCACGTAGATGGCTTGAACCGAGGTAATCGAGCCCTTCTTGGTGGATGTGATTCGCTCCTGCAGCTCGCCCATTTCCGTAGAAAGATTAGGCTGATAGCCTACAGCCGAAGGCATCCGGCCCAGCAGAGCCGACACTTCGGAACCGGCCTGGGTGAAGCGGAAAATGTTGTCGATGAAGAGCAGCACGTCCTTTCCTTCGACGTCGCGGAAATATTCCGCCACCGTCAGGCCGGAGAGTCCCACGCGCAGGCGGGCACCGGGCGGCTCCGTCATCTGGCCATAGATCAGCGCTGCTTTGGATTTCTCTGGATGCCCGGGCGAAATCACGCCCGACTCGGTCATTTCCAGCCACAGGTCATTGCCCTCGCGCGTGCGCTCACCCACCCCGGCGAACACCGAGACGCCACCGTGCTTCATGGCGACGTTGTTGATGAGCTCCTGGATGATCACCGTTTTGCCCACGCCGGCGCCGCCAAAAAGCCCCGTCTTGCCGCCCTTCAGATAGGGCTCTAGCAGATCGATCACCTTGATGCCGGTTTCGAACATCTCCAGGTTGGTGTTCTGATCGTCGAGCAGAGGCGCGTCGCGATGAATGGGGGAGCGAATCTCAGCGTTAATGGGACCCAACTTGTCGACAGGCTCGCCGATCACGTTCATCACCCGGCCGAGCGCCGCCTGACCCACGGGCACGGAGATGGGCTGGCCAAGGTCCGTCGCCTTCATCCCGCGCACCATGCCGTCCGTCGCCTCCATGGCCACAGCTTTCACCCGGCCCTCACCGAGGTGCTGCTCAACCTCGGCGATAACGTTGATGGGTTGCGGCACGTCGAAGCCCTCGGACGTAATGCGAAGCGCGTTGTAAATAGGTGGCAGTTCGCCTTCTTCAAAGGCCACGACCACCACGGGCCCGATCACTTCCACCACTTTGCCGGTGTGGGTTGCTACCGCTTCTGTTGGCATAGACCCTCTCGACGCTACTCGTCAGCATTTCATATTCATTGCCACCGAAGAGCTTTCAGCCTTCAGCAGTCAGCGTTTCCAATACCGAAGTTCTGCTTCTTGTCAGCGTTCCGTTTGGTTCTC
>JASHYZ010000173.1 GCA_030042795.1 Terriglobia bacterium
CCATGGGTACGGCGTCGGTCCTGACCGAGTGAGATACAGTGTCCAAAACAGGAGAACCACGGGCAGCGCATAGATCAAGAGACTTAACCCGGCGTTCCGGATGATTCTCTGTCTTACCGCCACGTCCATCTTCACAAGTAACCTCCTCAGCCTTGCTCGGGCACAAACGCGACCCACCGTTAAATCAATGAGCTTTAAGGACCCTCTCTGTGAGCCACAGGGCGCCCCATAGAATGACGAGTGGAATCGCCGTAATGACGACCCCTACGAGCACCTTCTTGGTCATCAAGCTCAAATCCGAAAGCCGCATTTTTTCTTAACCCAGGATGGCGCCAGTCGTCCGAACGGAAACTTTTCTGTGGTCCGGTGGCGTCTGGCCGTCAAATATAATAGTCAACTGACTCAATCGACTTAATAGAGTATTAGAATACTTAGGATGTGTCAATAGCCAATTTATGGGTGGCAGGATGACGGGCTTTTCGGCTGTATCCCGATCTCCAGCGATTTGTCTGACCCATCGGCGGCTCATGCCGCCAGAAAAAATGAGAGGATCAATCCGCCGCTCCGCCAAAGTGACCTGGCACCGGCGAGAGTCGCTCTGAAGGTCACTCGAGAAACGAGGCATGAGCGACAGGATCCGTGAGCGCAGTCGGCACGCGATACCATAGAATGAGTTCTGTGTTTACACGGCCGGAGAAAGCGGATGCACTGATTGTTATTCCGGGCCTGACGCGTAGCGATGTTACGAAGCGGGTCGGACTTCGCTGCCGCCCTTAAACTCATGAGAAAACGCTCCAGGACCTCGACTCGAGAGCTGCCGGCCTTTCACGTTATGGCCAAGCCCGTGGGACCGATTTGCAACCTGGACTGCCGCTACTGCTTTTATCTTGAAAAGGAGAACCTTTACGGTAAGAAGCCGGACTGGGCCATGCCGGAGGCGGTTCTGGAGTCTTACATCTCCCAATTCATCGCGGCCCAGGAAACGCCGGTGATCTCCTTCGCCTGGCAAGGTGGTGAGCCCACCCTGTTGGGTGTGGACTACTTCCGAAAAATCGTTGCCTTCCAGAATAAGTATGCCAACGGAAAAAAGATTGAGAACGCTTTTCAAACCAATGGCGTGCTCCTCGACGATCGCTGGGGAGAATTCCTGGCCGCCAACCACTTCCTGGTTGGGATTTCTATTGACGGCCCCTCTGCCCTTCACGACTTCTACCGCGTTGATAAGGGCGGCGCCCCCACCTTCAGCCGCGTCATGCGGGGCTTGCGGTTCCTCAAGAAGCACGGTGTCGAGTTCAACGCGCTCACCACGGTCAACCGGCAAAATTCTCAACATCCGCTGCAGGTATATCACTTCCTGAAAAATATCGGATGCCAATTCATGCAGTTCATCCCCATTGTGGAGCGCGTGGCGCAGGCGCCGAACCCCGACGGCTTGGTGCTGATCTCCCCGCGAGCGCCGCAGCAAGCACAGGTGTCAGACTGGTCTGTAGAGGCGCGACAATACGGCGTCTTTCTCTGCGAGATTTTTGACGAGTGGGTGCGGAATGACGTCGGAAGTTATTACGTTCAGTTGTTCGACGTCACCCTTGAGAGTTGGCTCGGCTTAGAGCCCAGCCTATGTGTCTTCCGTCCGACCTGCGGCGCGGCTATGGCCATGGAGCACAACGGCGATCTCTACTCCTGCGATCACTACGTTTACCCTGAGAACAAGCTGGGCAACATCCTGGAGCAGCCGCTCAAAGCCTTGGTGAATTCCGCGCAACAGCGCAAATTCGGCCACGACAAACGCGACACGTTGCCGCGCTATTGCCGCGAATGTGAAGTGCGCTTTGCCTGCAACGGTGAGTGCCCCAAGCACCGCTTCATCTCAACACCCGGCGGAGAACCGGGGTTAAACTATCTTTGCGCAGCTTACAAGCTCTTCTTCAACCATGTTGATCCTTACATGAAGTTCATGGCCAACGAGCTTCGACACCAGCGGCCACCGGCCAACGTCATGTCCTGGATCCGTCAGCAGGAGTCAACGACGGCCTAACCCGTGTTGGGGTCTCGCGCCGCGCGGAGGCGGGAGGGAAAGGACTAGGTGTGACCGCTGTGAGCGGTCAACTCTCGCTCCAGACTCTGCTGGAAGAACCGAATTTCACCACAGCGGCGTTCCTGCTTTGCGTGATGAGCGAAGGGATATTCCTCACACACAATGGGAAACTTAGAGATCGCTGTGCGCATGCCGATCAAAACTCATAGCGCAGTGCAAACTGCATGTCGCGAGGTGAGCTAAGGAGGCCCGTGTAATTTCCGAAGTCCGCAGCCTCTTCCAGCGAGGGACGATTGGACTGCACATCAAAGCGCGTCAGATTGGGCGCGTTGAAAACCTCCCATCGGAACTGAAGGCTCTGCTTTTCGTTCCAGGGCATAGTCCATCGCTTGGCGAGGCTCAGGTCCAGCGTCGCCACGCCGTCGCCTCGAAACGTATTGCGCGCGCCCGACTGTCCTGGAAACGGGTGCGCGAAGTCGGCGATGGCCGCCGGTCCATTGGTAAACATGCTCACCGTACCGTCTCCGAATTTCGTCACTCCCGTAGACGGAGTCTTGATGGTGTTCGCATTTCCCTCAACAGACCAGTTGGTGGGAAATACAAAGCCATTGTCGACGCTGACCGGGAAACCAGAAGTCCACCGCGCTAGGCCCGAGAATTGCCAGCCGCCCACAATTGCATTGAGGCCGCGGGGTGCGGCGGACAGCCAGCGCATTCCCCGACCGATCGGAAGCACCCCAATCCAGTCTGCGCTCACCTGCTGTGGCGTATCAAAATCGCTCACCGCGCGCAATTGATTCGGAGCCCAGGTGTTCACAACCTGGTCGCCCAATCCTGCTGAGCTTCCTAGTCCCAGACCTGGGCTGACGCGGGCGGCGTCAGACGCGACGTCGATCGATTTAGAAACCGTGTAATTGAAATCGAGTTCGAGGTCCTGGCCAAAGTGCCGGCGTAGATTTAACTGGAGCGCATTATAGTCGGCATTCGTGTTTGTCCGCCATGCGTAGAGCGAGGCGTATTGCGGGCTGAAGAAAGAATAGGCGCCCACGCTTGAGAAATAGTTCACGTTAGGCAGGTTGGCATCCGGAATGCCCAGGGCGTCGAAGACGTAGATTGCCGTGGTGTCGTTGTAGGGGAAACAAGTGTAGATCTCGTAGATCTCCTGAAGAACGCTGGTGGTGCTTCCCTGGCCACAGTAATACGAGTAAGCGCCTCCAGCCTTAAGAGCCTGGATCATGTCCGTCCAATAACTGGCTGTGGGTCCCACCGTTTGTGCGTTAATGCTGCTTATTGGCGTGTTTTTCCTATAGAGCTGGGACATGCGGGTAGCAGCCGCAAAATAATCAATATGCGTCTTGGGGTCCGTCAGATCGAGTGGCATTGCCAGGTCTTCCTGTGCAGGAAGGCGATATGAATACCGGCCAACGTAGGACAGGTCAAGCGAAAAATGTCCCGGCAGTTCCCGACCAATCGACACGTCGTAGGCGTACGAGCGCGGTGTTGTCATGGTATTGTCCAGTCCCCACGCGATCTGAAAGCCTCCATCGGCGAGCGATGTCGGAGGGGTTTTCGGAAATTGGCCCGGTGGTGCCGGAAGGAAGATCGTCTGGCCGGCATAGTTGGTCGTCGGAATGACATTGAGACTTGTCAACCGCGGCGAGTCGTAAACCGTTGGCGTGCCGGGGGGATTATTGAGCACGGTAGAAAAGCCGGTGCTGCTGTTCTGGTCGTAGCTGTTGATGAGTTCGAGACCTAAGTCGTCATACACGACAGAAAAACCAGCCCGTATTACAGACTTACCCTTGTCTCCAGTCAACTTCTTCAGCCAGCCCCCGGGAACCGGGGAATAAGCGATAGAAGCTCGCGGAGCAAAGTTTGTTTTATCCCAATTGTAGAAAGGCGGCCCGTGATTCGCAGGACCGGCGAGGTTATAAGTGATCAGAGGATCGGTGTTGGAAGGAATACCCAGCGCCATCTGGCTCTGCCGTTCGTTAAGCCAAGCGCCGAGACTGATCCTCGGTTGCGCCTGGTAGCCGTTGGTCTCCCAGGGAGGGGCGTATAAGGAGTAACGAAGGCCGTAAATCAACGTGAGGTTCGGCTTTAGCTGGAATGTATCCTGCCCGTAAAATTCCCACCAGTCCGTCGCAAACCTCCGTGTGACAGGCGTCCCCTGTGGAAGCAGGCTCCCGTTTTTCGCGTAATTGTATACGGCGTAGTCCTCAGTTACCATGCCAAGAAGGTCGCCCATCGGGAGGTCGTAGGAGTTGTTGAAGGTCGGATTGACAGCGGGATAGTCGCCGTTTATAGGGTTCAGAGGGCTGCCCGTATTGGCAAAGCCGCCGGTATTGTCGGTGGTGGCGTCGGCTTGCGCGTAGCTAAAGGAATTTACATAGCTCTTTTCGGGCTCACGGATAATGGCGATATTCGTGCCAAACTGCGTTGTATGGCGGCCTTTCGTCTTCGTTAAATCATCCACGAAATTGTGAACGGGCAACAGCAGGCTAGAGCTTCGCGTAATACCCTGATCCATACCGAGCAACTCGATGTACGGTTGAGTACTGTCGCCAAGCACGGCTGTGCTCTGTCGAGTGAATCCCCAGCGAAAATTGTTGACCAGCGTGGAACTCAGCACGGCGGTATAGCCCAGCGCGAACCCCTTGCTGAAATCGAGGGTAGTCTGCTCCGGTGGTATCCCCGGTAGAAAAGGGGTACCGATATCGTCAATGTTCTGCAGCGATCCGCGCCAGAAGAGCGTATGATTACCGTTTTGGTCGATCCTGTAATCAGCGCGGGCTATGTAGTAGTCCTTGTCAATGGATACCGGCCCCCGAAACCGGTATCCCGCGAAGTTGAGGCCGTCTCCTACGGAGTTGTCGTTTGGCAGGGGAAAGGAGTTGAAGTATTTCAACACGGCCGGGTCGGGGCCCATGTGGAGCGGGTCCAGTGCGGTGATCTGCTGTGGAGACAGCATCGTGATGCCACCGTCCACGTTCGGATATTGAATGATGCCGTCGCGCAAGGTTCCCGTGGGAATCGTTTCTACGACACTATCCTCCTCACGCTGGCGCGCGCCCTCGTAGTTGACGAAAAAGAAGAACCGGTTCTTGATGAACGGACCACCAAGGGAGACGCCGAAAACATTGCGGATGAGCTTCAGGGGGTCGTTCGGCTCGCCATCGTGCAACTCGGCGAGCTTAATGAAATAGTCGTTGGCTGATGTGGCGGTATTCCGGGCGTACTCATACAGGGATCCGTGATACTGGTTGGTTCCGCTCTTTGTGACTAACGCCACCTGCGCTCCGGAGGAGCGGCCTTGATCGGCACCGTAGTTGGTGGTCGTCACCCGAAACTCCTCTACCGAGTCCAGCGTGATAGGGAGCACCGAAGTAAAAGCATAGCCCTTGCCTTCATTGTTCACATCGATGCCATCGAGCGTGATATTGCTCTGGTCACTGCGTGCACCATCCACCGCGCCACTGCGCGTGTCCCGGTCCACGTTGATATCAGTTCGGTTGCTCGTATAAACCACGCCCGACTGTACCGAGAGCAAATCCGGCACGTTGCGAGCGTCAATCGGTATCTGCGTGATCTGATTTTCGTTGAATGGCGTGCCGAGCGATGCGTCAGTCAGGTTCAGCGTTTCGGCTTGGCCTTTCACTTCCACCGTGTTAGTCTGCGAACCAAGGCTCAGCACGATATCGACTGTCGTCGGCATGTTCACGAGCACCTGAACCCCTGCCCGCTCGTACGTCGCGAAGCCATTCGCCTTCACTGAGACCACGTAAGTTCCAGGGGCAATCTGAGTAAAGTCGTACTGTCCGGCGTTGTTCGTTATCAGGGTGCGTTTGAATTGTGTCTCGCTGCTGAAAAGTGAGACGACAGCACCGGACACTAGTCCATTCTGTGGATCCATCACGGTTCCGCGGAGGGCAGTTGTCGCCTGCGACCACGCCCGAGGTACGCCAGCCAAGCAAGCCACGAAAAATACAGTCATCAAAAGTGCGGTTCGAGCGATCTGCTGAATGCGCTGCATCAATAGCCTCCTCTGTTCTCGCGAACATGCGACGCTAGGGCACAATCGGCGGGAAGCCAATAACTCGTCTCGACTAGCGATGGGGTTTGTAGGTGTCAAGCATCTAACTTTCATCAACTAGATCGCGCCAGCATGTACTGCACTCCGGACGGGGAACGATAGCTTCGCGGTCACCCCGCTCTTGTCTTCAAGGCGCAACAGGATCTGTGAGAACGTGCACTCCGAGATTTCGAATCCTAACTTCAAGAGCTCGCCGCGGATTCGCGGAGCGCGCCCAGGTTGTATTCTCCGCGGCCATGGATCGGATGAGTTTGCGAAAGGCGAGGCTGATGCGTTTCTGCAGGAGGTTAGACCACATATTACAGTGTGATGTATGTACTGTAAGGGCCGAACTAGTCCATGCGCATTATTGACCAAGAGGGACGGCGCACCTAGCCTTCTTGGTTGTCGCAGGAGACACTCCCGAATGACGTTAAAACTCAACCAAATTCGCAGGCGCGAGGTGCTCTGCGCGGGGGAACTTGTGGTTGCAAACGGTGCGCCCGTGACAGGCGCTGCCTGCAAATGCTGCAAGAAATGTGCTGAAGCGGTGCTGATTCTCCTATTCTTTGGTACGGCCGGTCTGGCCTTCGCACAGGGCGGCCCCACGGGCGCCATCAGTGGCGTCGTTCAAGACCCTTCGGGGGCAGTCGTCACCGGGGCTCAAGTTGAAATTGCGAGTGAGGCGACGCAGGAATTCGTTCGGAAGCTGACCACTGATCGTTCTGGGTTGTTCACCGCCCCTCTTCTGCCTGTGGGATCGTACTCAGTGCAAGTGAGCGCGACCGGGTTCGCGACGACAGCGTTTTCCGGCGTCCTCGTGCGGGTGACTGAAATCACTCGCCTAACGGCCGTGCTTCAGGTCGCCCACGCGCGGGAGAAGGTCAACGTTTCAGCAAACGTCATCAAGATTGACACCTCGAACCCGACCACCGGCGAGGCTTTAGGGTCTGTTACCCTTACCACCCTGCCCCTGGCAACTCGGAACTTTCAGCAGTTGCTTACTCTTTCAGCAGGCGCCTTTTCGAACTTGAACAATGCCTCGCAATTGGGACGCGGCTTCGTGGCTATCAATGTAAACGGCGGGCGAGAAGACAATAACAACTATTTGGTGGAAGGAATCTCGGCTTCCGATTATTCTTTCGGCGAGCTGACCTATACTCCGCTTCCCAATCCCGACGCAGTCCAGGAATTCAAGGTAAGCACCAGCCTCTATGATGCCACGCAAGGCCGCAACGGGGGCGGCAACATCAACGCCATTCTGAAAAGCGGCACGGACCGATACCACTTTGATGCCTGGGAATATTTGCGCAACACCAGCCTCGACGCAAACGACTTCTTCCTAAATGCTGCGGGCAGTCCGAGGCCCAGAATTCAGCAGAATATCTTCGGCGGAGACGCGGGCGGGCCGCTCGGCCCGCGGGCGCAACTGGGTTATTTTTACCTGAATTATCAGGGCACGCGCCAGCGCAGCGGTGACTCACCGGGGACTTTTATCAACACCCAAATTCCCGTTCTGCCGGCCGATCGCTCAGCGGCATCGCTCGCCACTCTGTTTAGCAGTCCTGCCACAGGAAACTGCCCTGCGCAGACCATCACCGCGAACCAAGTCGACCCAGTCGCGCTGGCGCTGCTCAACTTCAAGAGCAAGCAATTTGGCGCGGATGCCAACGGATTTCTGATTCCCTCGGTGCTTGGCGCCCCCGGCGTCACCGTGAACCCTACAACGTGCGCACCAGCGATTAACACGGGTCCTCTGGTACTGAGCGAGGTTGGCAGGTTCACCGACGATCAGTTTACAGCGAATTGGGACCGCGATTTTCATTCTGGCGCGGACCACGTGTCGTTCCGCTTTTTCTATTCTGACTCCGACACGTTCGAACCCTTTGGCGGCGATTCGGTTCAGATCCAAACGGGAGGAGAGCCGACCGCCAACAACCTCAATTTCCCGCTCGACATTCCTCTGCACGGACGCTTCGGCAGTATCAGCGAAACCCATCTCTTCGGTAGCGACCTGGTGAACGAACTTCGCTTTGGCCTCAACGTGATCAGCGACAGATTCACCAACGTGCAGGGCACCGGAAGCGATGCCATACCGACTGCCGCGCAACTGGGAATTCAGCAGGCCAGCGGCGCGTCCGGCATTTACCGATTTCAGTTCGGATCCTACGCCATTGGCCCTTACCCTACCGATACCCAGTCGGTACTCGCCGACGACTTCGTTTGGTTGGACACCTTGAGTTGGACTCACGGGCCCCACACGTTCCGCTTCGGGGGCGAAATTGACCGCAACACGCTGCGCCGCAACCTCCCCGTGGTGGACGACGGTCTGCTCTTCTTTCAGCCAGGCTCCGATTTTGCCGTCAGTGACTTCCAGAATTTCCTCCTGGGCTCCCCGTTGTATGCCTTTGGGGGCGGGGGCGCCGCAAATCACGACTACCGTGTCCCGGCTTTCGCCTTCTTTGCGCAGGACGACTACCGCGTGACCCAAACCTTCACTTTGAACCTCGGAATCCGCAGTGAGCTGGCGGGAGCGCCTTATGACGAACTCTGTCACCTCGGCAATGTGAACCCAGGCCTGGCGTCGGCAGGGCAGCCTTTTGTCTATCCTTCGTGTGTGAGTCAGTTCAACATCACGGGTTTCAGCGGCACGCTCGACCGGTCTGGGCTGAACAACGAATATGCTACCGTATGGGAGCCGCGTATCGGCTTGGCCTATGATCTCTTCGGCCGCCACACCACATCGATTCGCGCTGGCTATGGCATGTACGGCGTGCGCGAAGATTTGGGCGCCATGGATAATCTGGCTGTGACCCCGCCGATTTACCCCCTGGGCTTAGCGTACCTGCCCGGAACAGACAGCCTCCCGTGTCTCTTTTACACAAACCAAAACTGTGGCCAAGCTCCCCTCGTACCGCCATTGGGCGCGGTGAGCGGCAATTTCCTGCCTGTTACTTCACTCCTCCAGGGATTCCCAAACAACGATACAACCCAGAGTCCCAACATCTCGGGCAACGTGCCTGGCCTCATCGGTGATTTCGTTCCTCTCCACTGGATCGCGCCCACCACGCAGCAATGGAACCTGACCGTGCAGCACGAATTTGGCAAGAGTTGGTTTGTCGAGTTAGGCTATGTGGGAACTAAAGGCACCCATCTGCGCGTCACTTACGATCCGAATGAAGCTCAACTCGTCAGCCCTAGCCATCCCCTAACAGTGACAGCCCAAAACGGGCAGCAGTTCACGATCACACAGAACACCGCAGCAAACGCCGACGCGCGGGCCCCGTATCTGCCACTGGCCCCATCGGGTTTCGAGGCCTTCGCTCCCATCTCCAACTCGCACTACAATGCCTTGCAGTTCACCCTCGCCCATCACTTTTCTGAGGGCTTATATCTTCAGAGCGCCTACACGTACTCCAACTCGATCGACGATGTCTCCACGGCCAGTGTGGCCTTTCTGACCCGCTTTAACGATCAGAATAATCCCAGCGATTCTACCGGCCTGTCGGATTTTAACCGCCGTCACCGATCGATCACCAGCTTTGTCTACGCACTGCCTTTTTACAAAAATAAGAGGGGCCTTGCCAGCACGGCGCTGGGCGGCTGGGAAGCGAGTGGCGTGCTGACGCTTCAAAGTGGCTCGCCCTTCACGCTGATGGACTCTGCAGGCGGAACCGCTGTCGCCTTGACCAGCCCGGCCATCACCGCCAGCTTCGCCCCAGGATATGGTTGCTCGAATGCTTCGACTGCCGGGAGCATCAGTTCGCGCTTGAACCATTGGGTGAACCCCGCCGCCTACCAACCGGCCCCCGTCGTAGGCCCGGATGGCTCTACGGGCTTTGGCGATTCTCCGCGGAATTGTATTATTGGCCCACCACAGAAGAATATGGACTTCGCTATCGGGAAGACATTTCTTTTGACTGAGCGCCAGAGCCTACGGTTTGGAGTCGACTTTTTCAATCTGACTAACCATCCTTCATTCGCCAACCCTCCTGCCGTCGATATCGAGAGTCCCGCTTCCTTTGCGCAAATCACTCAAACTGTGGGGACGCCACGGCTGGTTCAGTTCTCGTTGAAGTATGCGTTTTGATGGAGTACGGGCTGCGAGTCGGCCTGGCAAAACGCAGTGATATGCTTTCAGAATGCTAGCGCTCGTCGTAGCAATAGGACGACCACACCCACGCCGACGACCACCAGGGACGCCGTGGTGACCGTCCGCCGCAAGCGCCCGTCTTGCGCCTGCTGATAGACGAGCGGAAGATCAGCTAAGGCACTCGAGATTGAGCATAAAACCACTCCCGCACCACCGAGCGAGGGCGCCAACTCGCCCCGAGAAACGAGTAGCGCCGCGGTGGCTGTGGTGCTGGCACTGCTCACGAGTCCCCCCACAAGACTGAGCCCCAGAAACCCAAGCTTGCCCAGGTAACGCTCGGCCAAGGTCCCCGCAACCTGAATCAGTATAAACAGAGCGGCGAATTTCGATATCCTCGCCCAGGAGAGTGGCGAGGATATTTGAAGCTCCCGAGGAACGTCCGCACCTCGCCGTCCCCTGTACCACGTGATGAGTGCTGAACTGCCGGCCATGGCGAGCAAAGGCCACAAGGCTTCAGGAAGCGCACGAGGCGCAAAGATAGCTAAAATCGCAGCGTTCCTCGAGAACATAGCGAAGTTGGTCAGCAGGACAATCCCGACCGCCATCCAGGCCAAAGCCGCACCGCCGGAAGCGATCCAGGGGCCCATTTCGGCCACAGTCGCCGTGCTGTTCACCAGGCCGCCGAGCAAAGCGGTGTAATAGACTCCCCGTGTGCCGTACAGACGCAGCAAGACGTAGTTCACGAACCCGATGCCTGCAAGGACGATAATCACCACCCAGGCTTCGCGCGGATTGATCAGTTTCCAGGGGTCCACAAAGCGGCTCGGAAGGAGTGGATAAATAACAAAGCCCAACAGCCCGATTAAGACGGCGCTTCGAATCTCCTCCAGCGTCAAGCCGCCAGCGAAGCGCCGCAGCTCCGCTTTCCACGCCAGTAGCATGATGACGAGGATGGCCGAAGCAACTGGAGTGAAGAGATGCCCCTGGCCCACGAGTATGCCGAGAGCCGTGGTGACCATGAGAGCCGCTGAAGTGGTGATCTCCAGCGTACGGTTGCTCAACAGGCTCCTCGTATTGACAAAGATGATCAATATAAAGATTCCGGCCAGCGCTGCCAGCCCGTAGCCATATCCCAAAAGCGAGCTGACCATTCCGAGGAGGGATGCGATGGCGAACGTTCGGACACCCAAGTCCTTCTGAGCCCATTCCCTCTCCAGTCCCACCAGCAGTCCAATGCCAAGGGACAGCGCAACCTTCCGCGCAACTTCGGCCGGGGGAAAGTTGCTTACGAGTGCCAGTGGCGGAGCGGCATCGCAAAGTTTCATCTCCAGCGATTCCTCCGGTTGCGGCACGGCTTCGGGCCGATCGAAGAAAAAGTTACAACTTCTTCGAACACTTTAACGGGATCGCGATGCCAAGGTGTCGTTTCCCCGGCAACAACCTTTGTCGCCGAACGAGATAGTTTTCCGCGATGGTGCAAGACCTGCTGATCTCCGATCCGTTCCATTGGATTCTCCAGTTGCCGGACTCGTTTACTCTATCTGCGTTTACCAGCTTCGCGGACTGAGCAACACCCGGGCCAAGCGGCGTCTCGCTGCTGAGCACCGTGTTGCCGGCCTGTTATGCCGGTCATCGCTGAGTTTCAGCCCTTTCACGGCGGTAACACGGGTTCAAATCCCGTCGGGGACGCCACTTCCAGGCAGCAAGCCACTCACTTCGCATCTGTCTTGCACTAGCTCAAAGGCACACTCGATTTCCGCGCTACGGCTCACCCTGCTTGACAGGCAACTCCAAAGACGAGTGATGAGCCGCATCGCGGTACACAGTCCAGTTCGGTGGCGGACCGGGCAGGGCGGCAAAGTGATCCCGATCGGCGCCGGCGAGCGCCAGCCGAATCGCGTGCCCTCTCCTAAACAGATAGGAGGTGGGAATCAGGGCAAAGTCGATCTCGAAAATCTCGCCTGCCTTCAGGGGCGCGCCATCGCTGTGTTTGAATGAGTGGTAAGGCGCGGGTTGGGGATAGAGCGGGCCCGAACTTACGACCCGGTGAAGCGCGCGTAGCTCGCCTTCGGTGACGTACCAGACGTGGCCCTTGAGATCGACGTCTTCAAGGTAGACAAAGAATTCACCGTCGCCCGCCGTCGATTTCAAAGACAGGTTGACCTTCGGTGATCCCGTCACCTCCAGGTCGCTCTCGAGGGGGCGCGATGTGTAGCAGAGCAAGTGTTCGTCGGCCCGGCGACGATCGGGGTAAGCAACGTTGCTCCCCAGGTCCCACCGTGATGTGAGGCCGGTGGTAGCGTTGAGATCCACCTGATAGCCATCGCTGGCCCCCTCTGTGCTGGGCTGCTGAGCACTGAGGCGCCGATCCTGATCAAGGTAGAACATCTTCGGCTGAACGCCTGGCGGAGGC
>JASHYZ010000174.1 GCA_030042795.1 Terriglobia bacterium
GGGAATGACCACGTTGTGGCAGAACCTCTAAGTCCAACGCTGTCACCCCCGCGGAAGCAGGGGTCCTAAGACTGGCAGAAGACATAGAAGACATAATCGAGTTTTCAAACACACTTTGAAGCTCTGCTCTTCCGTTCGATCGTGAGAAATGCAGGCTAGTCCGGTGACTGTCACCCCCGCGGAGGCGGGGATCCACGCTAAGCGCCGAACCCGCCCTTCGAGGTAAAGATGACGCCGCGTCGAACGCAGGGATTTTGCATCTAATCGCTTGGTTCAGGCAGAGTAGGCTGCGGTTCCGCGCGGCCTCAGCTTATAATTGAACTGTGGGCCTGAGTTCTAGGGCTTGGCTTTGGGGCTCAGCCTTGTGGTTCGGCGAGAAGGAGAAGAAGATGTCTGGCAACAATCATTTAGCTGAGTTTACCGATCAGAACTTCGAGGAGCAGGTGCTGAAGTCTGATAAGCCCGTGCTGGTGGATTTCTGGGCCACTTGGTGCGGTCCCTGCCGCGCGATTTCACCCACAGTGGAGGCCGTGGCCGAACAGTTTGCCGACCGTACCAAAGTGGGCAAGGTAAACGTCGACGAGAACATGAACGTCACCAGCCGCTATCGGATCACCGGCATACCCGCCCTGTTGCTGTTCAAGAACGGCCAGGTGGCGGAGCAACTCACCGGCGTCCAGTCCAGGGACGCGTTGGTGAAGATGATCGAGCGGCATCTCTGAGACGATCCCGACCTCAAAAAGTTCCCTAGTGAAAATGCAGGGCCGCAGCCTACCAGCCGGCCCTCCTTCCTCGTGTTTCCGCACTCAAGAGTACTCAGGTTAGAATAGAAAGTCTGAGCCAGGTCCCAAACATGTCGAAAGCCGCAGTAGTGGTGGGTGTCCAGTGGGGTGACGAAGGCAAGGGCAAGGTGGTGGACGCCCTCGCCGCGCACTTCGACGTGGTCGCTCGCTACCAGGGTGGCGCCAATGCCGGCCATACAGTGGTGGCGGAGGGGCGTAAGTACATTTTGCAGCTTCTGCCCACAGGTATCGTACGCCCGGACCGCCGGGCCGTGATCGGGAATGGTGTGGTGATTGACCCCGAAGCCCTGGCGCGCGAGGTGCAATGCCTTGAGGACGCGGGCGTTCAGGTGGGCGAGCGGCTGCTGATTAGTGATCGCGCGCACTTGATTCTGCCGTGCCACCGTACCTATGAGGTGGCAGCCGAAGCGGCGCGCGCCGAGGGCAAGCTCGGCACGACTTCGAAGGGAATTGGCCCGACCTATGAAGATAAGGCCGGGCGGCGAGGGTTGCGCACCTCCGACTTGCGCGATGCCACCTTGTTCCGCGAGAAATGCCGGGAATTCCTGGAAGAGAAAAATCGCTTGACCGCCGCGCTGTTCGGCAGCAAGAACGACGACGGCGGCTGGATCGATCGTTATCTGGCGGTGTCTCAACTTATCGTACCGCGACTTACCAACGTTTCGGCTTTCCTGAATGACGCGCTTGACGCCGGCCAGCGCGTGTTGTTCGAAGGTGCCCAAGGAACGCTGCTGGATCTTGATCACGGCACCTATCCTTTCGTAACCTCGTCGAGCGCGGCAGCAGGCGGAGCCTGCACGGGAACCGGCGTGGGACCAACACGCCTCGACGCGGTGATTGGCGTCTCTAAGGCCTACACGACTCGCGTGGGAAGCGGCCCATTCCCGACGGAGCTCTTCGGCGAGGAGGCCGACAAGATTCGCGAGCGCGGGGGCGAATACGGTGCTGTCACCGGACGACCGCGCCGCTGCGGCTGGTTTGACGTGCCGCTGGCGCGTTACAGTGCACGCCTGAATCACCTAAGCGCACTGGTGATCACCAAGCTGGATATTCTCGACCACCTGGCTGAGATTCCGGTGGGCATCGGGTACGAGCTTGGTGGCAAGCGCCTCGACAGCTTCCCCGCTGACACCACCGACGTCGAACGCCTCAAAGTCCGGTACACCACGCTGCCGGGCTGGCAACAACCCACTTTCGGATTGCAGCAGCACGACCAGCTTCCGCCGCGTGCCCAGGAGTACCTGAAGTTCATCTCGGGCGAGCTTGGGGTGCCCGTCGCGATGGTGTCTACAGGGCCCGAACGCCAGCAAACAATCTGGATGGAAAGCAACGGTGCGTTGGTGGGCGCACGATTGTCGGGCTATCGAGCCATCGGGTGATTGAAGGGTTGAGTGGTCGGGTCATCGGGTGATTTGAAACGTTCGTTGTACGTTGATCGTAGTTCGTGGCAACCATCGTGCCCGAGTCAGATTCCAGTCGAAGGGGCAAACGCCAGGGGTCGCCCGATCGCTCAATCACCCGATGGCCCAATCACCCGATAAGTTGATGCTGACCTTCGAACAAGCCCTTAAAACAGTTCGGGAAAAGATCACTACCGCCCAAGTGGCACCTGCCATCGAGACTCTGCCCTTGAGCTCAGTTCGAGGACGTGTCTTAGCAGAAAATCTGGTCGCCGACCGCGATTACCCACCTTTTCATCGTTCCACTCGCGATGGCTTCGCCGTCCGTGCGGCTGAAGTTGCCAAAACTCCGGTCACGCTTGACGTGGTTGGCTTGGCGCGGGCCGGCGAACCGTATGCCGGAAGCCTCGTTGGACGCAGCGGTTGCGCGGTTGAAATCATGACCGGTGCTCCCGTTCCTGACGGTACCGACGCCGTGGTGATGATCGAGCACACGCGGGAAGCCACACCCGCGCCATCCTCCAGCAGCCGCAATTCCGTCCGGCGAGTCGAGATTCTGAGAAGTGTCCGTTCATTCGACAACGTCGTCCGCCAGGGCAGCGAGACGGCGGCGGGTGGCCGAGTGCTGGCGAGCGGGCGGCGCTTCGGTCCCGGCGAGATCGGCCTTGCGGCCAGCATCGGGCGTGCGGAAGTATCTGCGTTTGCGCGGCCGCACATCGCCATTCTCCCCACTGGAGACGAGGTGGTGGCCGTTGATGAGAAACCCGCCTGGTTTCAAATTCGCAACAGCAATGCGATGACCCTGGCTGTGCAGGTGGAAGCGGCTGGCGGCGTGCCTCGGCTGTGCGGTATCGCTCCTGACAGCCGGGAGGCCTTGGGCCGCTTGATTGAAGAAGGCTTGGCGTGCGATCTTCTGGTACTGAGCGGGGGAATATCGGTTGGAAAGTATGACCTTGTAGCCGAGGTGCTGACCGGCCTCGGCGCGGAGTTTTACATACAAGGTGTTGCGATTCGGCCGGGAAAGCCTCTCGCCTTCGGCCGCGTGCGCGAACGTTTCTTTTTTGCTTTGCCGGGTAATCCCGTGTCCACGTTCGTTACCTTCGAACTCTTCGTGCGGCCGGCCATCGCCTATCTCAGTGGCGCCGCGTTTGAACAGCCGGTTTACCTCAAGGCGCGTCTGGACACTCCGATTCGTCCACCTACGGGATTGACCACCTTCATGCCGGCGCGGGTCACACCGAACAAAGCTTGTTTGAATGCCGGTGGCCCGAGGGACGCGGCCCGTCACGAGGGAGTTCAGACGCCCGACCCGGTAGTCAACCTTGTGGGCTGGCAGGGTTCGGGGGATCTTGTCGGTCTCGCAGAAGCAAACTGTTTCCTGGTGGTCCACCTTGATCAGACGGACCTCGCGCCCGGCGATTGGGTAGACGTGCTGCCGAAGGGTTGGTAGGCGAGTTCCAGCATTTGCGAAGGGTTGAAAGAGCGGGGCTATCATAGGCTGTGTGAACTCCTGGATTTCCGCTTCCGCGGGAATGACTGCGTTGGGGTGGAACCGCCAAATCCAAGGGAAGTCATCCCCGCGTAAGCGGGGGTCCACGTTGGGCAATCGCGAGGCGGGAAATTTCACCCAGCCTCTTTAGGCCCGGCCCTTCCCGAACGCAACCGGAAGGCGGGAGGATAGTGTCAAAGAAGCTGAGCCATTACGACGAAAAGGGCCGCGCGCGGATGGTGGACGTGACGGAAAAGCCGCAGACCGCCCGCTTCGCCAGGGCCGCCGTGCTGGTGAAGATGAATGCCCGCACGCGGCGCGCAGTGCGAAATAATCCTAAGGGTGACCCTCTCGAGATCGCCCGCATCGCCGGAATCGCCGCCGCAAAGCGCACCGCCGATCTCATCCCGCTGTGCCATCCGCTTTTGATCACTCACGTGGATGTGACCGCCAGGTTGTCGCCAAACGGCGTGCGAATCGAGTCTTCGGTGCGCACGTCGGGTCCGACCGGCGTCGAAATGGAAGCGCTCACCGCCGCCGCCGTGGCCGCGCTCACCGTGTATGACATGTGCAAAGCGCTGGATCGCAGCATCGAAATCACTGGCCTTCACCTGTTGGAAAAGGCAGGCGGGAAGAGCGGACATTACAAGCGGGGAAAGCCACAAGGTTAAAGGGTCGATGGAACGAAACCGGCCTTATTGAGGATTACGAAATATAGTTACAACCAATACTGTAGCGGCGGTCTGCGACCGCCGTCTTTTCGGCGCTCCCTTACAGGGCAGGCTCCGAGCGTCGCTACAGGAATCGTCGTCACTATATTTCGTAATCGTCAATAAGCTATGCAGGCTAAGATTCTCGTGCTCAGTGATTCGACCGCTTCCGGCCAGCGCCAGGATGAAGCCGGCGCCGCGGTAAAAAACCTTCTCGAACTTCGAGGCTGGAACGTGGCCGCACTCGACGTACTGCCCGACGACGCCGACCGCATCAGCGAGCGGCTGCGCGAGTGGACTTACGGTCCCGAGTGCGATGTTGTGTTTACCGTCGGCGGCACCGGCCTCAGTCCCCGGGACGTGACGCCGGAGGCTACGCGTGCCATCATCGAAAAAGAGATACCCGGGCTCGCGGAGCTCATGCGCGCCCACGGGCTGAAGCAGAACCGCCGGGCGGCGCTTTCGCGGTCGCTCTGTGGGCTGCGCAACGGTAGGCTGATTATCAACTTGCCCGGCAGCACGCGCGGCGCCAGCGAATCCCTGGAAGCTATCGTTGATGTGTTGCCTCATGCCATCGACATTGCGCAGGGACGCGCGGGACACAGTGGCGGGTGATGACGAACAGTGGGAGAATATAGGGCCATCAGCCGGAACGCGGCATAGGCTCGCAAGCATCGTGTCCCGAATTTTTCACGCAGAAGTCCCAAAACGTGTCTTCGGAGCGGCCACCTTAGCAATTCTCGTGCTTTGCGCGAGCTTTCTACCCATGGGCGGGGCGACTGCTGCTCCTTTGGAATCGCCGGCGGCCGCAACTAATCAGGCTCAGAATTCCGGCGGTTCGCAGGCATCCGCCAAGCCTTCCACTCAACCCAAAGTTCAGCCGTCAAGCCAGGCGACGAGTCCGGCGCCGAATCAGAAATCTGAAGGTACCTCGCAGACTGCCAATGAGGCGGCCGATGACCCCGTGGCGCGCGGCGCTGCGGAGGTTGCCCGCGTCTATGGGGCTGTTGAGGCCAATTATTTGGATCCCGTTGATCCCGACCGGACACTGTTGGACGGCGCTGTCCGGAAGGCGCTTGCCACGCTCGATCCTTTCTCTTCCTTCTTTGATCGCGACGAGTTCCGCCAACTCCAGGAGCAGGCGCGCGGTCAAGCGCTTGGCTTCGGGTCTATCCTTTACGTCTCGCCCGGCAAGGTGCTAGTGATTGAAACGGCGCAGGGTTCGCCCTCAGCGCGCGCCGGGATGGGCCCGGGCGACGAAATTGTGGAGGTGAATGGAACTCATCTGGCTGGCCTTGACATCCAGTCTCTCATCGAGGTGCTGCAGAAAGCTCGTGGCGGTCCTGTGCGCCTGGGCGTGATCCACCCCGGCCGGTTTGTGTCGCAGGAGGTGCGGCTCAATCCGGCTGAAGTTGCGTTGCCGACCGCGGACAAAGTCTTCCTGCTAAAGCCC
>JASHYZ010000175.1 GCA_030042795.1 Terriglobia bacterium
CGCGCTGGCAGCAGCAGTTACGCCGATCATAAAGTTACTGGTGGTGGTGGAGACCTTAAAAGGAATACTCATGGCCTGATCCATCGCCAGCACCTTGAAGGCTCCGGAGCCGATGCCGAGCAAGCCTGAGAGAGCGCCAGCCACGAACATCAAGCCAAAGCCTAGCGGAACCCTGCGCACGTGATATTCTCGCGGGCCTGCGGGGGTAGGAAAACTGCCGTCCATTTTCAGAAGCTTTGCCACCGGGCCGCTCTCGTGAGCGAGGGTCCCCGGCTTTCGAGGCTGCATCGAGAGGTAGGCGGACCCCAGCAGCACCACTCCAAAGATGATGCCGATCGCCGGCGTGGAAACCTCGGCCACCATGAAAGCCCCGAATATCGCGCCGAAGGTGGTGGCGATTTCCAGGAACATCCCAACCCGAATGTTCGAATACCCTTCCTTCACATAAGCAGCGGCGGCGCCGGACGAAGTGGCGATCACCGAAACCAGGGAAGCGCCCATGGCATAGTGAATGTTGACGTGGAAAAGCAGAACCAGTAGCGGCACAATCACTACGCCGCCGCCGAGTCCGGTAAGCGAGCCGAGAAAGCCCGCCAAGGCGGAGCCGAGCCCCACAAGAAAGGTGAATTCAAAGACGTTCAGCACGCAGTCCTTTCTGCTGCCAGGACGCATCCGAGACTTGGGAAAATACTATATTTCACGCCAAGGCGCTAAGGCACAAGATGCAAAAGGCGTGAGTTCTTCGGCGTGCAACGAAGAACTCACCAGAGCCAGAGAGCACTGAGAACACGGAGAAGACCTCTGCGCCCTCCGTGAACTCCGTGGTGAATTGCTCTTTGGGTGCGGTCGTCGCGAGCTATATCCCCGCTCGCCAGGCTGCGCAAGTAGACCCGATCGTCGCTGCGGTACGAATGACAGCGGTGCGACCAGTGTCACACCTTGATAAAGATGCGCTTGCGGTAGAGAAGCCAGGCAAACAGCCAACAAACCAGCACGAAGGCGAGAGAATAAAGCAGCGAGGAGTTGGCCGGGTTTGCCAGAGGCGCGAAGACGCTCTGGTAAATGAACTCCTGCCAGGTTAGCACGCCACCACTTACCAGTTGGACGTGGTAGGCCTCCAGAACGTTCGCCAGTACTTCAGAGAACGTATACGCGGCGATGGCGTTGGCGCCGAAGATGATAATCGGCACGGTCCAGCGCCCGCGCTTTTCCTTTACATCCAGGAACCAATAACAAATCGCCAGGCACACCAGCGCGAAGCCGCCGACGAAAACCACATAGGAGCTTGTCCAAAGCTTCTTGTTGATGGGGAACCACAGGTTGAAGAACTTCCCGGCCGCGAGACCGATCACTCCGATGGCCAGCATCCACGCCGCCTTGCGCTTGGCGGTCGCGCTCGACCGCAGCCACTCTCCGGTGAGAACACCAATGAGCGTCGTTGCGAGGGCCGGAATCGTGCTGAGCACGCCTTCGGGGTCGCGCGTGCCTTCGTACAGATGGCCGAAGAGAAGCTTGCGGTCAAGCCAGGCGGCCAGGTTGCGGTCGGGGTCGAGCAGGGGAATGTCGTGGGTGGGTACGCCGAATCCAGGTACCGAAACGAAGCGCATCAGCACCCAGTACCCGATGAGGCAGATGGGTATGGCGGCCAGACACGTCCGCCTGCCCGTCCATAAGACCAGGATGGAGCAAATGAGATAGCACACCGCAATGCGTTGCAGCACGCCTTCGATCCGAATGTGGTGCAGGTTGTACCGGTTGGGAAAGCTGTTGATGATGAACACGCCGATGGCGAATAAGATCGCCGAACGCTTCACCACGTGAAGCATCAGGCGCGCACGTGACTCGCCGCGCTTGCGGCGGGAGGCGAACGAGAACACCATTGAAACGCCCACGATGAAGAGAAAGAAGGGGAACACGAGGTCCGTGGGCGTCCAGCCGTTCCAGTGTGAATGCTTCAGCGGCCAATAGGCAGCCTCGCCGTCGCCGGCGTTGTTCACCAGAATCATGCCGGCGATCGTGATGCCGCGGAAGATGTCCAAGGACATCAGACGGGCGGCCAAGGGTTGCTGCGATTCAACAGTAGAAGGGACAGGCACCTTGGTCTGTACTTCGGCAACATGCTGTGCTGTTGAAACGCCCATACCTCACTCCTCGGGCACGGCGTATGAGGAGGGCGCCCGTAAGGCTGGGCGGTCGCCGGTGCCAGGCACTATCTTATCTGATAGACGCGCACGTAATCCACCGCCATGAAATCAAATCCTTGGGAGCGCGGGGCGTCTCGCCCGCCGCTGTCAGTTCGGAGTTCAGAGTTTTTCAGTTTGGAGTTCCGCGCCCTCGCAGCCAACTCCGAACCGAGCAAGTGAAGGGGCGGGCGGGACGCCCGTGCTCCCAGGCTCCTCGCTTGCGGGGCTTTCACGCCTCGGGTTACTCGATGGAGTTGATCTTCATCGCGACCTTCAGAGTCAGGTCTTCCTGGCTGACCCCGAAGTTCGAGCGCGCAGGCAGGGGAAGGTCGCGCAGGACGTCGGGGAATTTCAGCGGCCGCGTCGGCCGCACCGCGGAGAAGCCAATGCAATCGGCTAGCCGGCAGGCGACATGCACAAGAGCCAGCAGGTCAAACTTGGCGGGCAACTGGTGGTCATGGTGGTGCGCAGCGATTTCGGCGAACTGCTGTGGCAGCTTCCACTGTTCGGAGAGCCAGCAGCCCGCCTGGCAGTGGTCCACGCCGAACAGCTTGCGTTCTTCGTCCAGAATGTTCACCGCGTTCTCTTCGGCTGCGAGCAGCAGATTACTATATTGGAGCGGCTCCACTACGGTCAGGGCGAGCCTGCCAACGTCGTGCATCAGCCCCCCGAGATAAGCCGTGTCCCGCTCCACCATGCAGGGACCGGCAAGCTCTTCGCAAACCACCCCACAAGCCAGGCTGTGGCGCCAACACGCTAGCACACCCGGAATCTTGAGAGAGTCCATCAGGTACGATCTCATGCCCACAGTGAGTGCAACTGCTTTCACGCGCTGAAGGCCCAGCAGAACCGTGGCTTGCAGAATCCCCGTGATCTCCGTGCGGAAAGTGAACAGGGCAGAGTTGGCCATGGTGAGCACTTCGCTGGAGAAGGCCACATCTGACCGGATGAGGGCCGCGAGTTCCTTCATGCCCGCATCTTCCTTTGAAAGGAGCTGCAGGATCCGGGCTGCCACGGCCGGGAAGGGCGGCAGGTTGATGAGCGCCCACGGCTTCCGGGCTAATTCAGAAGGAGGTTCCTTCTCACTCGTTGTTGAAGCCTTCGGATTCACGACCTGTCTTTCCATTCGTAAGAGTTAAAGTTGGCGCAAATTGCTATTGTCGGCAGGAAGGTCTGGGACTTTAGCACTCTATGCCGCGAGCCGAACCGCCTTTGTTTGCAGCAGAAAACAGCACTACAGGTTCTCAATGATGGCGCTCGCGAAGCCGCTCGTGGAAAGCTTCTCGACGTTGCCGCCTCCCTCCATCTTCATCAGGCGCTCTAGGTCGTAGGTCACGCGGCGCTGCCCGATGGTTTTCGCCAGGGCATTCTCGATGCGCTCGCTCACTTCGGGCCAGCCCAGGAACTCGAACATCAAGGCGCCCGAGCGGATTACCGCCGAAGGATTGATCACGTCTTTATCCGCGTACTTGGGCGCGGTGCCGTGCGTTGCTTCAAACACGCCGAAGCCGTCACCAACGTTGGCGCCTGGCGCCAGGCCCAGGCCGCCGATCTGGGCGGCGCAGGCGTCCGAAAGGTAATCGCCGTTCAGGTTCGGCGTGCAGAGCACGCTGTATTCGCCGGCGCGCGTGAGGACCTGCTGAAACACCGAATCGGCGATGCGGTCATTAACGAGCACCTTTTTCTTCCACTCGCCGCGGCCGTGCGAGGCGCCGATGGAATCGAGGCAGGTTTTCACCTCCTCCACAATCTGCTGCTTGAAGGCTGGCGGGGCCATTTCGATGCCCGGCTCCAGCTCCGCCGCAAGCTGCTCAATTGTCGCCTGCGGGTTCTTATCTTTACCACCCAGAATCCAGCTTTCGCGCTCGGTCACGACGCGGTCGCGGAACTCCTCGCGCGCAAGCTGATAACCCCAATCCCTAAAGGCGCCCTCGGTGAACTTCATGATGTTGCCCTTGTGCACCAGCGTTACTGTCTTCAATCCGTGGTCGAGTGCATAACCGATGCCGCGCCGCACAAGCCGCTTCGTACCCGTGACGGAAATCGGCTTGATGCCGATTCCCGAGTCTGTCCGGATGCGCTTCTTGTTGCCGTCCGCCTTCAGTTGCTCGTTCACCAGATCGATTACGTGCTGGGCCGCCGATGTTCCCTCGCGCCACTCGATGCCGGCGTATACGTCCTCGGTATTCTCGCGGAAGATCACCACGTTCATCTGTTCAGGATTCCGCACCGGCGAGGGCACGCCCGAAATGTACTTCACGGGACGCCAGCAGGCATACAGATTCAGCAACTGACGCAGCGCTACGTTCAGGCTCCGGATGCCGCCGCCCACCGGCGTGGTGAGAGGACCCTTGATGGCGATGCGAAACGCCGTAATAGCGTCGAGCGTCCCTTGAGGCAACCACTCGCCGAACTTGTGGAAAGCCTTTTCGCCGGCAAACACTTCGTACCACACGATATGGCGTTTGCCGCCAAAACTCTTCTCTACCGCAGCATCAAACACACGTCGCGACGCCTTCCAGATGTCGCGGCCGGTTCCATCGCCCTCGATGTACGGGATTATGGGACGCTCCGGCACGCGGAAGGCGCCATTCTCGTACGTGATCGCCGCACCCTCCGCAGGCACGGGAACTTGGTTGAAAACGTGGCTCATCGGGTGTCATCTCCTGTTATTTTCAGCGTGTATTCTATCAGACACCAACGTCTGGATTGGCGGCGTGTTTCGTGTCGCGATTCGGCTGAGCTAGAAACACTTTCAGGCTGCTATAGAGGGCGGACGAGCCCGCGGTGGCACAATAACCCGTCGCTCCTCCTCGAAAGGCCGCTGCTAATCCGCGTCTGGCCAGGCGCAACTGTTTAACAGCTAATGTTGGCGACATCGATGTGGTGGCCATTTGGCGGGCAAGGCAACGCCCTGTTTGACCTCACCGGGAGGCTAATGGTAGCTTATGTGGAACGAGGTGCCCAGTGTTGCCGCCGGACCTTCGGTGCTTACGGTTCATACCTGTCTCCCAGCTAAGTGCCTTAGCCCGACCGCTTCGGAGGTTCGCCCTTGCTGAATTGCTGGTGCTCCTCGTCGTTTGTCCCGGCCGCAGCCAGGAGATGCCTTCACTAGGGCGCGAAGCGAACATCGTAGGGCGCGTTCGAACAGACCAGGGAGCGGTGGTAAAGTCGGCCATGGTCCGGCTTGAAACTCCAGAAGGGGAGCGAGTGGCGGAGCAGCCGGTGAGTACGGCCGGAGAATTCTACTTTTCATTTGTTCCCAAGCGGCGGTACGTCTTGGTGGTGACTGCCGACGGGTTCGAGACGTACCGCGACACCATCGACCTTGGCGAGGGTGCAAACGAGGTCACGAAGAATGTCGTCTTATCGCCACTGGGCAAGACACCTTCGGCAGGGACTTCGCCCCCGGCACTTTCGGACGCGCAGGCTCCTAAGGAGGCCAAGCGCGAGTACGAGAAAGCGAACAAGGCATTACAATCCCGCAAGCTTGGCGAGGCTCGCAAACACTTGGAGGCCGCGGTTGAACAATATCCTTGCTACGCCCGCGCGCAAACAGATCTGGGGCTGCTTCTTAGCGGGCAGAAGGACTACAAAGCTGCCGAGGCTGCCTTCAGGATGTCCGTCAAATGTGACACCGGATATCTCGAAGCTTATTCTTCGTTGGGCGCGCTATTGAACGCTGAGAAGCGATACGACGAGGCCGCGACGGTGCTTGAGCAGGCGGTGCGGCAAGCGCCGGGGTCATGGCAGTTCCATTTTCAGATGGGTGTGGCCGAATACGGTTTGAAGCAGTACGACGAAGCCGAACAGCAATATCGCAAGGCGCAGTCTCTGACTTCGACGCCGGAGCCTGAACTGGACGCCAAGTTAGCGGACGTCTATCTGCGCAAGAATGACTTCCCGAAAGCTTACGCCGAGATGCAGAATTATCTGAAGGCTGAGCCCGAGGGTCCGCTGGCCCCGCGCATCAAGGAGATCATAAAACAGATGGAGTCTGCCGGGGTGCTACAGGCTCGGCAGAACGCCGGCGCCGCCAGCTCTCAGCAGCCCTGAGGAAAAGATTCAACAATCACGGTTTAGCTTTGCCAGCGCCGGAATAATTGCGCTCCCGAAGCCAAGCCCTACCCGAAGAACTTCACCGCCATCTGCTGCCACCAGGGCCAATCGTGGCCGGTTCCATCGCCCCACACATCAAGCCAGTGAGGAATCTGTTTGCGGTCCATCATGCTTCCCAGGCGGAGGTTGTCGTGGAGGCAACTGTCGCGTTCACCGGTTGCCAGCACCAGCCTAGTGTGAGCGCCGTAGCGGCTGAGGTACCAACTGTCGTTGAGGTTGGGCAAGAAATCCACGGGGCAATTGAAGTAGCAGTTCTCGTCGTAGTACCCGTCCAGAAATTGGTGGATGTCAAATGCCCCGCTCATACTCACGGCTTCCGTTACCAAGTCCGGATGCCGCAGCGCAAAGTTGATCGTGTGATAGCCGCCGAAGCTGCAACCGGTGAGGGCAAGCTGATCCGAAGAATTCTTCGAACGGATGAAGGGAATAACTTCTGAAATCAGGTATTCTTCGTATCGGTTGTGACGCACGACTCGATCGCGCGGATGAATGCCTTTGTTGTACCAGCTTTCAGCATCGACGCTATCAACACAGTAAGCCTGAAGAGCGCCGGATTCGTAACGCCAGTCCACAGCCCGGATCATGTTGCGGTCCTCGTAGTCGTAAAACCGCCCCATGGATGTTGGGAACACGATCATCGGCACACCGGAGTGGCCGAAGATTAGCAGTTCCATGTCCCGGTGCAGCGCCGGGCTGTACCACTTATGGTATTCGCGATTCATGGGTCCTCGGTGCGAAGAGCAGATGCGGCCCGCGATTGGACCGAAGCGGCATTAGCCTGCGCGGGATTATTCATGTTCCCTTCCGGGGCAAAGGAAGTCAAGCCGCCTGCCGCCTGCTCAGCATCTTATATGGTCTCAGTTGGCCGGGCGGCAGAAACCGGCTGCGATATGCTGAGGAAGAGCGCACCTAATGTCTGCTGGCGGCAAGAAGATACTCATCGTCCTAGCCCTCGCGGCCGTTGTGGTCGCCATTTTGCTTGTGTTGCTGCCGCGTCTGGCCGATGTGGATCAGTTCCGGCCGCGCGTCATCGCGGACCTTGAGCGGCAAACTGGCCGTAGCGTTGAAATCGGGCGCCTGACGCTCGCCATTCTGCCGGAGCTGTCGAT
>JASHYZ010000176.1 GCA_030042795.1 Terriglobia bacterium
TGGAGGCGGGAACGGAAGAGGCTTCAACTATCGCGTCTACGGCATGGGTTTCGACCGTGGCCCCGAATTTCATGCGGACGGCCGCGACTTCGACGAATGGCGATTGGGTCAAGCCGGGTTCCGCACGGACTGGGATTCGAACTCCGGCGACTCCCTAACGTTCCAAGGGGACGTTTACCGGGAGGGCGCCGGCGAAGACGTAGACGTCGGAAACTACTCTCCTCCTGGCACCCTAGATTTGATCGGCACTGCCGAGTTTTCAGGCGGTAATTTGCTGGGGCGGTGGAAGCGGTTGATTAATGCGGGATCCGATATTCAGCTTCAGGTTTACTTTGACCGCACCAACCACTTTGAGCCGCAGATCGGCGAAACTCGCAATACGTTTGACGTAGATTTCCTTCACCACTTGACGCTACGCGGGCACCAGAATTTTCTGTGGGGCCTCGGGGCGCGCGTGAGTCCAGACCATGTCTCCCCGCGAGTGCCGACGCTGACCTTTTCGCCGCTCTCCCAAACCGACGAGATCTATAGCGGGTTTGTTCAGGATGAGATCCCACTCGTTGACAATCGGCTCTCACTGACGGTGGGATCGAAGTTGGAGCATAACAACTACACCGGTTTCGAGGTGCAGCCGAGTGCGCGCTTACTTTGGAATCGAACCCCACACCAGAGCTTCTGGGCGTCCGCCTCGCGCGCTGTTCGCACGCCGTCGCGGCTCGACGAAGACTTGGAACTTACCGACTTCCTTGCTGCGAATCCTCCGATTTTTCTGCAAGTGAACGGGACCGGGCGGTTCTTCTCGGAACGGCTAATTGCCTATGAAGCCGGCTACCGGAGCCTCATAGCGCCGCGGCTTTACGTTGACGTGGCGGCCTTTCGCAATGGATACGACAACCTTTACGGCTACGGCACGCCCGGAGAATTGGTAGAGTCCGAGCCGCCCCCTACCCGCCTTGTTCTTACAGTTCCGATCAGCAATGAGGTGAAAGGCGTTACCTCCGGCTTTGAGGTCTCACCGGATTGGCAGGTGACGCATTGGTGGCAGCTTAAAGGTTCGTATTCTTACCTCCACATGAACTTGGAAAGTAAAACTGGAAACCCTAACGCCGTTGAAGTGTTGAATGTGCTGACAGATCAAGGATCGAGTCCCAAAAATCAGGTCGCGCTCCAGTCATTCCTGAACCTGCCCAAGGGATTCGAGTTCGATCAGACCTATCGTCAGGTCAGCGCGCTTCCGGCCCAAACATCTGTCAACGTGCTGCCGGTCGAAATCGTCAAGGGCTACGGAACTGCCGACGCGCGGATTGGATGGCACCCCAGCCCGCACCTGGAATTGTCCCTTACAGGAAATAACCTGCTCCAACCCCGTCACGCCGAGTTTGGAGGTGACCCTGGACCGCTGGTGGAAATCAGGCGCAGCGCATACGGCAAGGTAATTTGGCGATGGTAGCCGGACTCAAGCCATCTTCATGGCGTTGATGATTCGAATTCGAGATCGTTCGCATTGCACTCAAATCCGTTGGCGGCGGAGCCGGCTCAGGATTAAGGCGTTTGCTGCGGTAACGCTCCTTTGCGGCCTGACCTTTGTTCCAAACTTTGGCAGTCAGGGCTCGGCGCCAACGGAGTACGAAGTGAAGGCCGCTTACCTGTACAATTTCGGCCGATTTGTGAAATGGCCGGCCGAAGCGCCCTCCCTCCGCGCAAAGTCTTTCCAACTATGCGTTATTGGACAGGACCCTTTTGGACCGGCGTTGTACAAGACCATTTCCGGCGAGACCATTGGCGGTAAGTACGTTGTGGCCAAACAGGTTTCTTCGCCAGAGGACGCGGAAGAATGCCGGGAGGTCTTCGTGAGCTCGTCCGAGGACAGCAAACTGGATGCGATCTTGCAGACGCTCAACCAGGACCGCACTCTGACCGTCAGCGACATGCCGGATTTTGCGCAGCGCGGGGGCATGATCGAGTTCGTCTCCCAGAGCAACCGGATTCGCTTTCAAGTCAACCTCGCCGCTGCCCGGCGTGCCGGCCTCACGCTCAGTTCCGAACTTCTTAAGGTGGCCACCAAGGTGATTGGGAACGGTGAGCCGCAGAAGTAACCGGCGATGCGCAAACTCCGCGATTACTCCATTACGGGGAAACTGACCTGGATGAACATCCTGGTGAGTGCCGTTGTACTCCTACTGGCCTGCGGCGGCTTCAGTATTTGGGACCTCACGGCGTTTCGCGCGGACATGGTTCGAAGGCTCTCCATCCAGGCGCAGATTGTGGGGGCCAATTCTGTATCCGCCCTGCTGTTCAATGACGAGACCTCGGCCGGGAACACCCTGGCGGCTCTCAAAGCTGCGCCACACGTAACTTATGCCGGCATTTACACGCCGGATGGCAGGCTCTTCGCCGGTTATTGGCGCGACCGCAGCCATGAGGAGGCAGCGCTTCCCGCAAGCCTGGCCGGCCGGCCGGAAGCCTACTGGTTCAAGAACGGTCAACTCGTCCTGGCGCGATCCATTCCTTTTCAGGGACAACGGCCGGGCGCCGTGGTGATCCGTTGTGACCTCGATGAGATTAACAGCCGCCTGCGCCAATACGCGGTGATCGGAGCAGCCGTTTTTTTCCTGTGTTCGGGCGCGGTCCTCTTGCTTTCCTTCTTTCTGCGGCAAGGGATTGCTGAGCCGATCGTTCGCTTGGCGGACGCAGCCCGGCTGGTGTCTCGCGAAAAGAACTATAGCGTGCGCGTGCCGGCAACCGAGGGGCGCGACGAGATCGGTACATTAACCGAAGCCTTCAATGGGATGTTAGAGCAAATTCAGGCTCGGAATGCCGCCCTGCAGGACGCCCGCGATGAGTTGGAACGGCGAGTGGAACAGCGCACGGCCCAGCTCAAGGCGGTCAATACGGACCTGGAAGCTTTCTCCTATTCAGTCTCCCACGACCTTCGCGCGCCCGTCCGCCACATCGAGGGGTTTGTGGGGATCGTCATCGAAGAGCACGGGGCGCAACTGGATTCAACCGTACGAGAGTACCTCAACCGCATCCGTTCGGACACGAAGACCATGAATCAGCTCATCGATGCCCTATTAAATATGGGCCGGCTCAGCGGCCAGGAGGCGGTGTGCACGCCAACGGATCTGACTGCGCTCGTCAGGGACGTGCGCCGGGAGCTTGAGCCCGAATGCGATGGGCGCGAGATCGACTGGCAAATTGGAACCTTGCCTACCATGGAATGCGATCCGCGCTTGATGAAACAAGTGTTCGTAAACCTGCTTGCAAACGCCGTGAAGTACACCCGAAAACGGGAACGCGCCGTGATCGAGGTGGACCAGATCACGACCCAAGAGGGCACACCCGCTATTTTCGTTCGCGACAATGGAGCCGGCTTTGATCAACAATATGCGTCCAAACTTTTTGGCGTGTTCCAGCGTCTTCACCGGTCTGACGAATTTGAAGGGTCCGGCGTCGGCCTCGCCACTGTGCAGCGCATCATTCAAAAGCACGGCGGGCGGGTATGGGCGGAGGCAAAAGTTGACAAAGGTGCAACGTTTTTCTTCACTCTCGGCGGAGGCGGCAAGACGGGAGAACCGGGGTCCTGAGCCGGCCCCAGTGACCGCGCGTGACGCAAACCCTTGAGGCCGCGTCCGCACGCGGAAGGAGTGGCGCTTCTAAATTCTGCTTGACAGGAAGGGAAACAGTTCACCCTCAGCGCGGACTAGGGCGCGTCAGGTTACGGTGAGTGCAACGTCTTCACTTTTCCGAACCGAATTGAGGTTTGGGTGCGGGTCAAGCCGTCGCGTAAGCAGGCACTTGCGAATTAACCTCAACTGGCGAGATCCGTGACAGCCGATTGAGCACCAATGAGGCTACGGAACTTGCCTGCACCCGGATCTCTGGAATAGCGGTAGTTTCCCAGAGTTGTCCAATCCTCGGCGGTCCCAAAGTGAATAGGTCCTGCCACGATTGGCCATCTGCGCTCATCAGTTCACCATCGTCACTTGTTCTCAGTCCTAGGTCGAGCGGGCCTGAAGCAACGATGCCGTTAGCAAGGAGATTGGTCCAAAGAGGAACTCTAAGCCTGTGATAGTTGGTCTCAGCACCTGTGCAGTTGATTACACGGGCTACTTTGAGCCGGGCTATCGCCCCCGTGCGCCGCATTCGAATTTCGACCAACGCGTCCGTTGGATGGGAAGTGACCCTCCTAATGCGGGCGGCCAGAATTTGCAGACGGCCGGCTGTCAAAAGGGACCCGATGCGCTCGCCCACTTGCGGCGCCATGCGGTGCCGGTGGACTTCCCAAAAGGGGCGCAGGTGCCGGAGGAAACGGCGCCGCTCGGTATCGCTGAGGCTCTGCCAGAGTAATGGCGTGTCCTGGCGAAGGGCATCAGTCACGCGGCGCCAGCCCGTATCGTAAGCTCCGTTAGCGCGCCCTTGGTGCACTCGAGCCCGCTCCCGGACCTGATTCAAAAGGTTGCGGAGAGAACTCGAAGGCTGTGGCCTCCATGTGTCAACAGTACAGCGCGAACTGCTGGCGCTGTGAGTGCGGGAAAACAGTCCCCGGCGGGAGACAACGTGTATGGTTCCCCTGTGTCCTGCCGCGTCGAGAGCCAGAGCAGCGTCCACAGCCGTTAACCCCGAGCCCACCAGAAGCACAGCAACCTCTGGATCGAGACCTTCAAGGGCTCCAGGACTCCAGGCGCTCGGAAAATAGTGAGGGCTCCGACGCAGATCATCCGCCAGTCCCATTTCGGAGGGAGGGTTATTTCCCGTCGCCAGCACCACGGCCTCTGCCGTGAGTGTAGAGCTGTCGCCCAACTCAACCCGCCAGCCGTGGCCCAGTGTATCGGGCTCGCTGAGCCTCGTGAGGTTGACGGCCGCCACTCGCAGGTGCTTCAGAGTGATGCAGGGTTCCGCCTTCTCGATGCGAGTGGTCAAAAGTTGGCCGAGATAGCTCGCGTATACGGACCGCGGCGCGAAGGTTTCGGCAACTGCCTCAGGACTCCAGTTCATGCGTAGCCAGCGCGCAAAGTCACCCGAGTCACTCTCAACAAGGCTCAAGCCGCCCGCCGGAACGTTCATCAAGTGGCGGGCACACCGTGTAGAATAAGCGAGACCCTGCCCGAGGACGGGCTTGGGCTCCAGCACGATCACCTGCATGGGAGCGCCGGCGCGCAGCAGCTCCATTGCCACCAGCGCGCCGCTGGCTCCACCACCAACAATCACTACCTTCGGGACCGACTCATTCATCGCCTCGCTCCTATACTGTGCTTCGAAACCCAAAGGGACCCCGGCAGGAGGAGGGGCTCCAGCCGGGGCCTTGACGCCCCACACTCAGGCGATCAGTGTTCGGG
>JASHYZ010000177.1 GCA_030042795.1 Terriglobia bacterium
CGGCAGTTCACCGCCGAAGACAAAGAGCTGCAACTCGAGCAGGCGATGGATCTCGACGAGCCCTTTGTGGATTTGCCTATCGCTGTGGAGACGGCCTATTTCCGCAGGCCCGGCCAGCAATACTACGTAGTGTTGGCCGCGAAGATTCCGGGCTCGTCCATTTCGTTTCTGAACAAGTCCACCAGTCACCAGACGGAATTCGACTTCGCCTGGCGCGCCACCGACAGCGCCGGACGCATCGCCGCGCAGTTGCGCGACACCCTGCCTGTGAAGCTCAGTCCCGAGAACTACGCTCAGGTGTTGGGCAGTAACTTTCTTTATGAAGGCGGATTTGTGCTGCCGCCGGGCAACTACAAGCTGAAGGCTGTGGTTCGCGAAAACCTGAGCGGCAAAATGGGCACCTTTGAGGAACCGCTGGTGTTGCCACAGGTGACGAGCCCGATGTTGGCCGTGAGCTCGGTAGTGGTCTCGAATCAAGTTCAGAGTTCTTCAACGAATGCCCCGCTCCGCGGACGCAAGGGCAAGGTCCCACAGGCCCCGGCTGCGCATCCCTTGCAGATTGGGGATCAAAATGTGCTGCCCAGCGTCACTCGCGTGTTCCGCACGGATCAGAATCTGTATGCTTACCTTGAATCCTACGCCCCGACAAGCGGAGGCAAGTCAGCCGCTAACTCTGACGCGGCGGGCACGCCGCCCTCTGCCAGTGCTTCCGCTTCCTCAGTAGCTTTGGTCTTCTTCCGGGGCGGCGCCAAGATTTCCGAGGCGGGTCCTTTTCCGGGCCAGCCGGAGAAGTCAGCGACCGGCGCGGTGCGCTATTTCGTGAAGATTCCACTGGCGAAGTTTCCGTCTGGCCGCTACTGGATGCAGGTGAACGTGCTTGACCCGACGGCGGATCAGGTGGCTTTTGCGCGCGTGCCGCTGGCGATTCGGAAGGTAGCGGCAGTTGCGCCCGCTGTGGGGCCGGCAACATCGGGAAGGTGAGATCGGCGAGAGACAACAGCAAGGCGTTTCACGCAAAGGCGCTAAGACGCAAAGAAGACTTTGCGGCTATTTTTACGCACGATAGTATGCCCAGACTTATCAAACGGCCATGACTTTGCGCCTAGCGCCTTTGCGTGAAACTTGCTTTTAGCAGTTTGTTGAAAAACCTTGCGGAACCGTGTCATTCCGACGCCGAGACTTGTGAGGCGGAGGAATCTCGCTCTGAAGCTAAAGGAAATGCGAGATTCCTCGTCGCCTATGGCTCCTCGGAATTGACTGTCTGGACGAGTTTTTCAACGAACTGTTGGGCCGTTTCTCGCAATTCCATACCGGAATCTACCGCCGGCGGGCTCCCGCTGCTATTGAGGGCGCCACACGGGCTTGCGCTTTTCGAGGAATGCCGAAAGGCCCTCGTGGAAATCAAGGGTTGAGCGGATGCGAGCGTTGGCTTCAATCGCCAGTTCGAGGCCCTGGTCGATGTCGCGTTGATTCAGGTTGGTGAGCAATTGTTTGGTGTACGAAAGGCTCGTGGGACTGTTCTCGATCAGTTGGCCTGCCAGTTCGCGAGCGCGATCCATCAGCGTCTCAGGCGGGACGATTTCAGAAACGAGACCCAGACGATGGGCTTCTTCGGCGTCGATGATCCGGCCGGTCAGCAGCAGATCACGCGCGCGCTTCTCGCCGATCTGGCGAATCAGGAAGACCGAGACGATTGCCGGCACGAATCCAATGCGGACCTCGGTGTAACCGAACTTCGCTTCAGGAACCGCTAGTGTGAAGTCGCACAGAGTTGCGATGCCGCAGCCGCCGGCGATGGCAGCGCCGTTGACGGCGGCGATCAACGGTTTGGGGAAGTCATAAATCTGACGAAACATACGCGCTGTCGTGCGCGAGCTTTCAAGAGCTAGCTCTGTAGGCTCTTGTATTAGACTTGAAGAATCTGGTTCTTCAGCTTGGCCTTTGAACACCCGCACCGCAACGTCCATCACGCCCACGGTGGCAGGCTCCTGCGTTTCCGCTTCAGAATGCTGCGTGGACTTGCCGGCTTGTACCGCCAGATCTCTAAGGGCGTCGAGATCCATCCCCGAGCAAAAAGCTTTGCCGGCGCCCGTCAATATCCCTACGCGCGCCGCGCTGAGCTCGATCTCGTCGAGGGCCGCCAGCAACTCTGCGATCATCTCGGGCGAGATAGCGTTACGTTTCTCGGGGCGGTTGAAGGTGAGGATTGCAAGGTCAGCCTCGTATCGAAGGCTGAGGGTGGTGTAGGACATTATTCATCTCCGCTGACCACGGACCCGTGGCGCGCTCAGGCGGCAACGTACTCACGCACGTCGACCTGGATGCCGGCTAGCATAAGGTGAGTCGTGTGGATACTCTTCGATCACTTCGCCCTGTATAGGAACGCCTCGGACGTCTGCAACGCTGATGCCGCGCTCAAACACACGCTTAATGGCGTGCACACTAAAGATTAACCTACGCGAGTTCATCTCTCTCGTTCTGACATCTGTGGGTTGGGCAGATTCGCTAAACCGAGCATCTCTTGGATGCTTCACTCCTGTGCGTACTGTTCCCGGAGCTGCCTCGTCGCCTTCACTGCGGAAAGCAGCGCCCAAGGCTCGATGCCAGTCTCCTCGCCCTTTGCAGACAGAGTCGAGATTACAATCTCGGTGGGGATATTGCCCACCAGTTCGTCACCAGCGAACGGGCATCCGCCGAGACCCGTCAGGGCGCAGTCAAACCGCCGGCAGCCGGCCTCATAGGCGGCGAGTACCTTCTCCGCAGCGCCTTCAGGGCGGCTGTGGAGGTGTACGCCGAGTTCGAATTCGA
>JASHYZ010000178.1 GCA_030042795.1 Terriglobia bacterium
AGCCGGGCGGCGGGTGCGTGGGCTTTCACTCCGCGTCGGTAGAGCAACGTGCCCCAACGGCATCTCGTACACAATGCGCCCTCCGGGCAGAACGTCTCACGCCAAAGCGCAAAGACGCAAAGTCAGTGTGGCAAACAAGGAGCTTAGCGCCTTTGCGTGAAACGCTGCCTACTGTGTCTCGTACACTACGCGCCCTCCCACAACGGTCATCATAACCTTCAGGTCGCGAATCTTGTCAGGCGCAATCTTGAAGGGGTCGTCCGAAAGCACGATCACATCCGCCAGTTTGCCGGCCGCAAGCCTCCCTTTGTCATGTTCCTGAAAAGCCGCGTAGGCGCTGCCTTGGGTGTAGGTGCGCAGGGCCTCGTCTACGGTGAGGCGCTGCTCCGGGAACCATCCTTCCGGGTGCTTCCCGTCCAAAGTGGCGCGTGTTACCGCCGCGTAAACGCCCTGCAGCGGATCGAGCGGCGCCACCGGCCAGTCCGTCCCGAATGCCAGGGGCGCGCCAGCGTCCAGCATCGATCGCCAGGCATAGCTGTACCGGGCGCGCTCATGTCCGATTCGTTTCTCCGCCCAGCGGCCATCGTCGATGGCGTGATAAGGCTGCATGCTGGCCACGATGCCAAGCTGCCCGAAGCGCTTGAAGTCCTCGGGACGCATGTGCTGCGCGTGTTCGATGCGAAAGCGATGGACGCGAGAGTTCGCGCCGCCGGCGCGGGCATAAATGTCGAGTATTTCCGCAACGGCGCGGTCGCCGATGGCATGCACCGCCAATTGAATACCGGCTGCATTGGCGCCGCGCACAGCAGCTTCCATCTTGGCCGGCGGATGCATCATGGGTAGCGGCATGCCGTAATTGCTCGCGTCGTCTGTATACGGATCAAAGAACCAGGCGGTGCGCGAGCCCAGCGAGCCGTCGGCAAATCCCTTGACGGCGCCGAGCTGAAGCCAGTCGCTGCCCATGCCATGAGAAATGCCGGCTTGGGCCAGCCTCTGCCACTGTTGTATGGGTGTGATCTCGTAAAACCTGCAGGTTAGCCAGCCTTCGATTTCGGCGCGCCGCAGCAACCGGATCTCGCCAGTGAAGCTGCCGTCGGGCGTGTTGTCGCCGCCGAGCGCCATGTCTTCCACCGAAGTCACGCCCACCCGGCGTGCTTCGGCCAAGCCAGCCTTGATAGCCTCTTCGAATTCGCTCTCGCTGGGATTGGGAATCACGCGCATCACCAATCCTTGCGCCGCGTCCTTGAAAATGCCGGTGGGTTCACCCGTTTTCGGGTCGCGAACGATCACGCCGCCCACAGGATTGGGTGTGTCACGCGTGACGCCGGCAAGCCTGAGCGCAACAGAGTTAGCAAGGCCGGCGTGGCCGTCATACCGGCTGACGTACACCGGATTGTTCGGGGTGACGGCGTCGATGAGCTCCCGCGTGGGCAGCTTGGCATCCGGCCAGGCTTCCTCATCCCAGTTGCCGCCCAAAATCCAGCGTCCTGCCGGCAAGGTTTTGGCCTTCTCGCCAATCAGACTCGCGAACTCCGCTTCGCTTGGCGTGTGTTTGAGATTGACCTCAAGCAACTGGAAGCTGCCGTCAACGAAGTGGACGTGGGCGTCGATGAAGCCCGGCATCGCGAAGCGCCCGTGCAGGTCCACCACTCGCGTATTCGGTCCGATGTAGTCGGTAATCTCGCTGTCAGCTCCCACCGCCAGGATGCGCCCATTAGCCGCAACCAACGCCTCGGCATAGCGCGTCGGGCCTGGCTTCTCGCTGGGTCCGGCATAAGGCTCGCCGGTCCAGAGGCGTCCGTGGAGAATCACAAGATCAGCCCCACTCGCCAGGTGGCCGGCCGGACTCTGTGCCGGATTCGAACTTGCTGGACTCATCGCGAGAGTGAGCGCGCTGAGCGCGGCCAAGAGAAATTGTCTCAAGCTCTACCTCCGCTCGGCATTATTCAGGATTTGCGCGCCTGTGTAAACGAAGAAACGAGTCGAATCCTCCGCTTCGCTCGTCTGATCGCCCGAGGTAGTGCAGGGTGGACGCAAGTCCATCGAGAGTCTGATTGGGCGCTGGGCCTCTGCCACCGATACACCTTGACCGGTGTGTGTCCCCGGGCTACACTCATCACCAAGAGCGCCTGTAGCTCAGATGGATAGAGCGTTTGCCTCCGGAGCAAAAGGTCGCAGGTTCGAATCCTGCCAGGCGCACCATGTTTACAATCAGTTAGCAGGAATCAGTCGTACCAGCGAGTACCCATCAGGTGTCCAAAAGTCGAACCCGCTCTTCTTTCCTGAGCAATACTGACCACAACGGGTTGCACTCTCCTCGGCCGCTTACCCCGTTGTTAGCCGCTTTTCATCGAACTCCGAAGCAGCCGCTCGAGTGTTAGCAGGGCGTACCAACGCCCTCAATCGGAACTGTGAACTGACGACCGTTTGTTCTCAGAATAAAAGCTCTCTTTTTCGTGGACGAAGACGCCACCCGCCGCGGCTTTTCATACGGAGTTCACTGGCAGGAGCTTCGGACACGCAACCAGCAGTCGGGCCGTTGAAGGCCGGTCGCAGTAGCGCCCCGCCTCGACAAAGGGACGACCCGCGCCGGCGTGGCAGACGGCGGATTGACCATTAGGCCGTTCGGCGTTACGGCCGATGGCGTAACGATAGGATTCTATGCCGCTCAGACATCCAGAGAATCCCTCGTCTTCGGAGGAATCGTCATTCGTGAGGCGCTTGCGGACCGGGTCGAAGAGCTCGATCAGGTCATCCGGACGGTGGGCGACCGCAATGGTGATATCTGAGGGTGAAGTCGGGATTAAGGGACGGAGGGATGGAAGGCCTCGGAACTACGTGTACCTTGCAAGGAGGGAGTCCATGTCGTCTCCGACGTGGTAGCCGAACTTGTGGCTGATCTTCCGAACGCGATCCAAGCGGGCAAGCAAGGCCTCCCGCGTCTCGGCGGGCAATCGATTTGCGATCGTGAGAGCCTGCTCGAACATATGCACCAGCGAAGAGAAGTAGCTTTCCTCCTGATATCCGATGTCGGCACAAAAACCGGCCGCCTGCTCGCAATAGAAAACCATCAGCTCGGCCAAGCCCGCGGGTTCGCCAACAGCCTTTTTGTAATGGGAAATGGCCTGCCTGGCTTGAGCGACAGATGCATCTTGGTTTCGAATGACATCAGGCCAAAGCCACCGGCTGATCGTCTGCTTGTACGGTTTCAGGACGTCCTCGCCCAGCCCCAAACGGGCATGAAGGAACGTCTGATTATCCTTGTGCGCTGCGTAGAGATCATGGACCAAGCCCAGCAAGGCTGTGCGATCGACACTCTCGAGCTCTGCTTTGACATCTATCCACGTCGGGTGCGATTTTGACTGACCTCTGATCATGCGCCGGATTCTTTCAGCAAGCTGGATGAACGGTCAGAAGCCGCGGTGAACTCAGAAACCGTAACCCTGGGCCACCCAGTAATGCCAGTCCGCGATGGCTTCGTCGCTGGCTTTGTTCCGCTTGACGGCCTGCAGTTGGGACAGGGGCACCGCCATGGTCCGGCCTTGCCATTTGATGAGCACGAGCATGTCGCTCGAGCACGCTTCCTCAGGAGCCATGCCTTGGACTTCGATTGTTTCCCCTTTCAGGAGCGGTGAGACCGCCTTGGCCACGATACACTTGCCCTGGAAGGGGAATCGGATTTTGCCCTCCAGGTAGTAGTACCAGCCCATGGCGCGCTCCTCTGGACCATAGGCGTCGACTACGGCCTCGTTCTCGATTCGCTCCTCCCGCACGGGATCCTCTTTGCGTTTCGCCATCGTGGCTAATGCTCCTTCGCCACCAGGATGAGGCGCACGGAGGTACTCCCGATCTGCAGCCGGCGGGCGATTTCGGCTTTGCTGATGCCGGCACCGTAGAGTTGTCTCCCGGGGTCTGCGTGGAGGGCGGCGATTACCGGACAGCCCAAGCGTTGGCCGTTCTCGCGGGCCTGCGCTAAACCGGCACGTACCCTTTCGCGCGGGATCTCCCGCTCGAATTCGGCGAAGACCGCCAGCAAGCCTGCCATCGCTCGGCCAGTTGGCGTCGTCAAGTCGAGCGCTTCGGTCAGTGACACGAAGCCGGCTCCCAGGTGCTCCAGTTCCTGCAAGATCGCCTGCAGGTCCGTGACCGACCGGCCCCACCGATCCAGCCGCC
>JASHYZ010000179.1 GCA_030042795.1 Terriglobia bacterium
ACGCTGTATGAGAACTGATCCACGTCAGCGATCTGGGCGTTGCTGATCACCAGTTGACCGGCCGCGAGGGGATTATCGGAGAGGTTGTTGACACTCTTACCTGAGGAGGCTTCTATCTCGTACTGACTCTCGCTCTGCTGGTCGGCCTGTATGTTGGCCAGCAGGTCCGTATACATTTCGGAAGTAACGACACGCACGGAAGCTCTCCTCTATCCACTATCTTTCTCAACTGCTCTCGCCGAGCGATATGGCCGTCTGGGCGAGCTGACTGACCACGTTGACGACCTGCGCGGCGGCGCTGTAAGCGGTCTGGTACTGAATCAAATTGGCGGATTCCTCGTCCAGGGACACGCCTGAAACCGACGCCTGTTGGTTCTGGAGCTGCTCGACGACGAGATTCTGGGCGGTTTGCTCGTTAGTGGCCTGTGATACTTCGGTGCCGATATTGGACACGAAGTTCGAATAATAGTCCGTGGCGGTTTGCCCGCCGAGCCCGCTGAGGGTCTGGTTTTCGATATTGGCAAGCGCCAGCGCGTTGCCGTTGCTGCCGGTGGTGCCATCAGAGCTGGCGGCGACCTGCGAGGGATCCGTAAGGGCTACGGAAATCTCTGCTGCCGCGCCTGTTGACCCGTCCGTTGGCAGGGTAAAGAAAGGCTCGTTTGTAGCCGGGTTACCATTGCTATCGTAACCGGCTTCCTGCTGGCTATTGACGGCGGTACCCACGGAGTAAGCCAACTGATCCAGGCTCTGTTCCGCGGCAATCACTCCATTGCTTCCATCGCGAGCCTGAATATCGCCGCCCAGCGAGCCACCGGTGAGGCTTTCGGTGATATCCGTACCCTGGGAGAATACGTCCACATTTCCCGAGGTGCCGGATCCGGTTGTGAGGTTGTAACTTTGCTGGCCGGCCACCAGAAGCGCGCCGTTGCTGGTCGTTAAGGTAACCGCGCCGTCGCTGCTACTGACGTTGTTGACGCCCACCAGGCCCGAAAGCTGCTGAATCAGATTGTTGCGTTGGTCAATGAGCTGGTTCGGGTTTGCGCCGCTGTTTTGAGCGCTTTGCACCTCGCCATTGAGTTGAGCGATTTGGCCCGTCAGTTGGTTAATCTGGCTGACCGCTTGGGGAATAGCCTCGTTCAATCCGCTTTGCACCTGGCTGAGGCCACTCGCGGCCTGATTAAAGGCGCTGGCCAGTGTCTGCCCGGCGCTGATCACGGCCTGCTGCAAGGACGTGTCTGTGGGATCGGTCGATAAATTCTGGAATGACTCAAAAAAGTTGCTCAGCGGGGTTTGCAAGCCGACGCCCTGCGTCTCGTTGAAAAGGCTCTGGACCTGATTCATCGAGCTCAGATATTGATTCACCTGGCCTTGTTGCGCGAGACCTTGCTGAAGTCCGAGTTCCACCACGTTGTCGCGAATGCCTTGGACCTGCGCGAGTGTCACTCCCTGACCGTATGTGATATCCCCCACGGTGACGCTTGGCGAGCTTTCGAAAACGGCCACTTCGCGTGAATACCCGGAAGTACTTGCGTTGGCGATGTTATTACTCGTCACCTGGATCGCACCTTGCTCGACGTCCAGTGCCTGCGCCGCGATGGATAATGTTCCTGTCAGACTGCCCATTTCAATTTCCTCTCCCAACGCTGGCTCGGATTGGTTGCAGGCGTGGGGCCTCATACAGCCCCGTCGAGTTGCTCACGAGGTTGGACAGGATGCGAAGGTAGCGCCGCGACCGCTGCAAGAAGTCGGTTTGTACCTGGCTCAGCTCCTGCACCGTGCAGCGTGCGGCTTCATGGTCCTCGAGGATGGAACGGAGCTGTTCCTGGGCTGCGTCGTCCCAGCCGGTTACCGCACCGTCCAGACTGAGCGTGCTGCCGGACGCCCTGAGCCCGCCGTTTGACGCCCGCAAAATCTGGCTGTCAAGGCGGCGAACTTCCTCGCAGTATGTTTCCTGCTGCGCGTTGTGGCGGTGAATGGCGTCAAGGTCCAGACGGACCAGGGCCTGGCGGCTTTCCATCAGATCGTTGGCCAGCAGGCGCAATTGCCGGGTTCGGGCAACAATCAGGTCGATGATCGGACGGGACTCAGGTTTCATCGTTTCAGGCGCTGACGTCCAAAAGGCGCTTCTCCTCGGCGGGATCATCTTCAATCGGCTCCTCTTCCGCCAAGTTCTCTAAAGCAATTGGAGTGCCTTTTGCCTGTTCGCGCCGCCGTTTATCGGGGAAATGCTTAAACTCGCGGAGCGCGTCGCCCGCCGATGAGATCGCCATCGTCGAGATATTCGATAGATCATCGGCCATGGCTCCTCCGTACTCGATTCTGAGACGGAATTTGCTCGAGCCCAGAAGCTTGATTTACAGCAAGGGCGCCAGGCCGCCTCTGGAAGGAAGGGCAGGGAACTCGTTTCCCGAAGACCTTGAAACACTCACTCCAACCGGAAGTTCCCGGCTTTTGTCGTGGCTCAATCTCAAATCCCGATCGGGCGTGTAACCTCTTTCCGCCTGCCCCGATCGAGGCCTTGGGGCGGAGCTACTCGGTGGAAGAACCGGGGCCGAGGAGCTGGGCATGGAGAGCCTCCGCAATCTGGCTGTCTGATACCTGATACTGGCCACTCTGCACTGCCTGCCGTAGGGCGGCCACGCGTTCTTGACGGACATCGGGCATCTGCTTCACTTGTGCGGCCAGCGCGCTAACGGAGCTGCCGGTTGAGAGGCTTGCGGCGTCGGTATCCGGCGTCTCATTGACTTCGTTGGATTCGGCCCCTCCAGAAACACTAGCCCGCTTAAACGTCGCCGTCTGTGTTTCCGGGAACGGATTACTGCCGTCAATCTTCATACCCTAGCCTCCTCAACCCACTGTATAGAATCGGCAAGGTTTTTGGAAACTTTAATCTTGCTAAACTCTTGGCTATTTTGAGCTTGCTGTATCCTCCGAGCTCTTCTATGGAGCTTGGCAGGCAGCTTGTGAATGAATTCACGTGGATTGCGGAGCTTTACTCTGCGCGAGTTCAGCTTCTCTTTGCTTTGTCGGCCAACGCTCGGAGCGTCGTATAACTCATTTTATATCTTATACATCGTGGGCTTGAGAAGCTAAGTATATTATTATCAATAACATCGTGGGTTAGGCAGGAGCGCTACTGATTCTAAAAGACATTCAGGCTTCGGTTGTAGCTCTCGAAAAAAATCAATGGTTGATTCCACCGCCGATGTTGGCCTCGACCATGTCGGCTTTTATCCTCGATCCGGCCTTCCCGGCTTCGGTGCGCGTAGACCTCTTGGCATTGCGCCGGTTGACTTCAAGCCGCGCTTCGGTCGTCGTTGGTGACTTTCGGAGTGACATTCGTCGGGCTGCCTCAGCTCTAGCCATATCGCCGCGCCCGAACACGAGACGTTGTAAGGGCGCTAGTACTAGATAACCGAATGATACACAACCTGGATAATTAAGTCAATAACCTTGAAAAAGCGGTAGTGGGTCACTTTGAATTCTCTCCAACATTCCGTTACCGGTCATTCCCGCGCAAGCGGGAATCCAGGCTGTAAGGCGCGCGCTCCGATGCGGATTCCCGCCTCCGCGGGAATGACAAGGGGGAACATGCCGAGAAAGAATTGAGACCGACCCACTACCGAAAAAGCAGCCAAGCTCGCAAAAGAGCCAATAGGCAAGCAGTTTTTCTATTTGCTTTTCCGGCCTTACAAATTGCCCAGGTACGACGCAGGTTAAAATACCGAAAAGCCGCAAGGCTGAAAGCGAGCCTTGCGCTACGCCCGCTTCGCGAGATCGCAGACCGGCGGTTTGATGGACCGGCACGATAGCGACCCTGTATAATTTTTGCGGCCAAACTAACTGTACGGACTCGTAAGTGTTAGGTGCTGACCTCGCGCCCGGATCCTATTATGGCGAAGCTGATCTACATGGCAACCATGTCGCTCGACGGCTACATTGCGGACAAGAAAGGTAACTTCGACTGGACTGTGCCGGACGAAGAAGAATTCTGCTTCATCAAGGAACTCTTACGCCCGGTTGGTACCTATCTCCACGGACGCCACATGTACGAGGTCATGGCCGTTTGGCAAACCGTGTCGACGGGTGATCGGCCGGCGCCATTCGCACCGCTCTGGGCGCGGACCCGAGCCGGGTGGTCCGTCTTTGCGGATTTCGGGGATATCTGGCGTGCTGCGGACAAGGTAGTTTATTCCAAGACTCTGAAGGCCGCCTCCACTCCCCAAACGCGTATTGAGCCATGTTTCGAGGCTGAGGCGGTTCGGCGGATGAAAGCCACGGCGGCCAAGGACCTGATCGTGGGCGGCCCTACCCTCGCCGCCCACGCGTTCGACGCTGGCCTGGTAGACGTTTGTCACCTGTTCATTGCGCCGATCATTTTGGGGGATGGTAATGGTGCCTTCCCAAGCGGCATCCGCTTTGAGCTGTCACTCCAGGATGAACGTCGCTTTCCGAACGGCATGGTTTACCTGCACTACCGATCAACAAGAAGCCAAGGCGCCTAGCCCGGCTTGCAGGCCACCCGCCTTGCGACATCTAGGCAGGCTGGCGTAGAACAAAATTCTGCGATTCAGATGATGACTGCAGGGGTTTGCGATTCGCAATCTCTGCCGCGCTGCGCTACGCCCGCTGATGCCATTGTGTGATTTGGGCGGCCACAAGGGCCGCCCCTACCTCGAACTGCCGTTAGCACGGACTCGCGTCATGGCTCTGGCGTCTTCTGGCCACCCTTACTCTGACTTGCCTGAGGTTGGCTGGCCGAGGCGGTCTGATCCTGCAATTTGCGGCGCAGGGCCGGCTCGAGGCTATGGAAGATCATGCGGGAGATGCCAATCCCTCCCGACTGCACCATGCCCATGGCCATGTTATGCATCGCCAAGCCTTTGAGACCGTCAAACCCGGAACCGAGTTCCTGTTCTCCGCCCATCGTGTCATGAATGCCTTTTTCGGCCTCTTCCCACCACGAGGAAATCAGGTTCGCCTCGAACTCCTGGGCTGCTTTCATCAACTTCCGGCCTGTGGGTGTGTTCTTAAGGGCGTCTTCGCTCGCCTGACTGGCTGCGGCCGGCGAGGCCGGGGCGGCCGAGGGGCTGTTAAGCGGCTTCAGGTTGGGAGCCATTGCGGGCGCGCTGTCCACTAGATCACCTCAACTTCAGCTTGCAGAGAGCCCGCCACCTTGAGTGCTTCGAGAATCGCTGCGATATCGCGCGGCGTGGCGCCGATGGCGAGCAGGCCGTTCACCAGTTCATCGACCGTAGCGCCTTCGCGCAACTGCACGTGGCGAGCGGCAGCTTGGCTGGCCTGGACGGTGGTTTGCGGTACGACAGTGGTCTGCCCATTCGAAAACGGCGCCGGCTGTGAGACCTGGAACGTCGTCGTGATCTCCACCACGAGGTTGCCGTGCATGATGGAAGCGGCGCCCAAAGTCACATCGTTGCCCAGCACCACGGTTCCCGTGCGCTCATTCACCACCACCCTGGCCGGTTCCTGCACCTTGATGGGGATATTTTCAATTGTCGCCATGAGCCTGGGAACGTTCTCGCCTGAGGCGGTCACGTTAACATCCACACGGCGGCTGTCGATCGCGGTGGCAAGGGGTTTTCCCAGGTTCTGGTTAATGGCGTTGGCAGCGTCTTCGGCCGTCGTGAAATCAGGCTCGCGCAGCAGCAGGGAAATTGTGTGCATGCGACTTAAATCAATGGACGTATCCTGCTCGACGCTGGCGCCGCCCGGAATGCGGGCCGTGGTGGGATGGTTTTCCTGCACGGAGTTGGCACGCGTGGCCCCTGCGGTGAAACCGCCCAGAATCACCGGACCCTGGGCGACGGCATAAACTCGTCCGTCCGGCCCGTCGAGCGGCGTCATCATGAGCACCCCGCCTTGAAGGCTCTTGGCATCGCCAATCGAGGCGACGTTGACGTCAATTTGTTCGCCGGGTCGCGTAAAAGGCGGCAGTTCCGCGGTGACAAAAACCGAGGCCACATTCCTCGTCTGAATGAGGCTCCCGGAGACCTGAACCCCCAGTTTGCGCAGCGCGTTGGCGACGCTCTGAGTAGAAAACAAAGTCTGCTGGCTGTCGCCGGTTCGATTCAATCCCACCACCAGACCGTAGCCCACGAGCGGGTTATTCCGGATTCCTTCTACTGTGGCAACGTCGCCAATACGCGTGGCGTGGCCCTCGGGAACGCTGTCTTTCGCCAAGCACGGGCTTGCAAGCAACGAAAAAGCGAGAATCAGCAGCGAGCAGGACATGGCAAATATCCGAGAGATCCTGCAACGTGGATTCCCGCCTTCGCGGGAATGACGTCCCGGATGAGTGCCTTGATACCGTTGCCGGACTTGAACCCCTGCCTCCTGGATTTGGGTCGCTCCCTCCACCGCCGTCATTCCCGCGAAGGCGGGAATCCACGAGTTTTCAGGCACACTCTGAAGCGCCGCCCTTTTGGAATCTTGATGAAAAATGCAGATTGCCTTCATGTTCTCCTCTAGAAACTGACCAGCTTCAACAGGAATCGTGTGACCGCGTTGGGCGGCCGCGTTTCGTCGCTGATCACGCCCTTGCCTTCCACTTCCACCTGCAGATTCGCAATTGCTGTCGAGGGCACCGAGTTGTCAGGAGCGAGATCGCTGGGCCGGATGACGCCGCGCACAATCACGTGCTGCCGCTGACTGTCGATGTAAACGTCGCGCGCTGCTTGAATTACCAGATAACCGTTAGGCAGCACCTTCACCACCGAGCCGGCGAGGTTCGTACTCAGCGAGTGGCTGGAGGAAGTGGTTGCCGAGCCATTCAAAGAGTCCTGTGAATTCGGGCTGAAGAGATTGGCGAGCTTCGATGTAGATTTTATGGTTCCGAGAGCGGCAGTGATGCCGGAACTGGCTGAAAACGCCCGCGAACCTTTCGCCGAGCCGGAAGCTGACGCCGTGGTTGTTTCGAGAATGTCGATTGTGACCAGGTCGCCCACCTGCGAAGCCTTGTCGTCGCGCGCCATGTTGCTGAGTGCCCCACCTGTGGTCCAGAGACTGCCCAGGGTGGTCGGCATGTTGGGGTTGGCCGCGCTGGCTTTGCGGATGTAGTCGTCCAGCGCCTGATCATAAGCGGCCTCACTCTTGGCCTTGTCTTGTTGCTGGGAGTTCTTGGCCGCGGCCGCCGCTGGAGGCAAAATGGCGGTCGCCAGACTGCAAGCGGCCAAAGCAAAGGCAAATCTGAACTTTGATGAATGGCTCATAAACCTTCCTGTTGGAGGCTCCCTTTCAGCAGTCCCGGGCCTGCGACCTGCGCGCTTAAGATCTTGTGGGTGAGAGGATCGCGAGCGCGGACTTCCTGGCCGAGAGCGCCCGGTTGGAGCGGGATCACGGTGCTGGTGAGGCGATAGTCAGCGCCTTCAATCACCAGTTGAGTTGCGACTCCGGCTTTGACGAGCATCTCCGAGCCTTTAGCGGGCGGCTTCACCCCGCCCACATCGCTGGCCGGACGCACAGGCTCTGAATGACCGGAAACGATTGTCTGCGCCTCGGAGCGGGCCGTCGCATGGGCTTCGGTTCCCGCCAAGCCCAGGGGCATTGCTTTCGAGCTCATCTGGCGCCCCGGTACGGTCACATAGAAGGGCAGATTCTGAGGTTCTTTCGCAGTCCAGAGGCGAAACCGTGTTACCTGATGGAAAGCGTCGAAGTCGATTCCGGTAACTTCCAGCCCCGGATCGCCGGAGGTCACCAAAGGTGAAAGTTGCAGGTTCAATTTGTCTGGGTCCACAGCTTTATCGCTCCCCAGCACGGCATCGATGGCCGTCGCGACTTCCGCGGGCGAAAGCCGGCGATGAACCCGGCGAACGGTGATCTCCGCAGGGATTGAGATCGCCGCCAGAATTTGGGGCTGATCCACCAAGGCGTGCTCAATTTCCTCACGGGACATGCGGCGCACGCTACCCGCCATGGGTGCGCTGCCCAGAGGCACCGCATCACTTGCCCTGCGCAGCGGAGCTGGCGCATCAGCCGGGAGGAGGTCTGAGAGGCGCACGCCACTTGTCTTCAGGTCAACTTCGGAAAGAAGAGCGACGGGAGCGCCTGCCGATAGGCTTGCAGGGAGCGCCACCGTGGCGGCTCCCAGACAAGCGAAAACGAGTTGGGCCAAAAAACGACGCATCACTTAGACGACCTGATTAACGATTCATGTTGTTCAGGTTCTGAAGCATCTCGTCAGCAGCCTGCACCACGCGCGAATTCGATTCGTAAGAGCGTTGAGTGAGGATCATCTGAATGAACTGGTCCACCACATCCACATTCGACTGCTCGAGCATTCCCTGCTGGAGCGTGCCGAGCCCGTCGGCTCCGCCCGGTGTTCCCACCACGGCCTGACCCGAAGCCGTGGTCGGGGTAAACAGGTTGCCGCCCAGCGCGGTCAAACCGCCGGGGTTGGGAAAGTTCGCGAGTTGAATGGTTCCCACCTGCGAGGCCTGCGTCTGGCCGGGTTCGGTCACGGAGACGGTACCGTCCGATCCGATGTTGATGGTGAGGGCGTCGGCCGGAATGGTGATGGTGGGCTGAAGTTGATTCCCGCTGGCCGTCACCAGGGTGCCGTTCTGGCTTAACTGGAACGAGCCGTCGCGAGTGTAAGCGATCTCGCCATTGGGCATCTGTACCTGAAAGAAGCCTTGTCCCTGGATCATCACGTCGAGAGGGTTGCCGGTGTTAGCCGCGTCGCCTTGCGTCTGGAGCATCTCGGTGCTCGCCACACGAGTGCCGAGACCGATTTGCAGGCCGTCGGGCACGGTGGTCTGCGCGGTGGCTGCGGAACCCGGCGCCGTCACGCTCTGGTACATCAGGTCCTGGAACTCCAGTCGGCTACTTCTGAATCCTGTGGTGCTGGAGTTGGCCAGGTTGTTGGCAATGGTGTCCAGGTTCATCTGCTGGGCTGACATTCCGCTGGCGGCGGTGTACAAAGCTCGAAACATGAAAAGCTCCTTTAGGGCTGAATGCGCGGCAAGTCCTGAGTCTCCGCTTGGGCGAAACTGGAATCAAAGATCGACAGGGCGTGATTCAGAAGGTCGGCCTGGCGTTGTAATGTGACGAGATCCACCGTGCCTTCAACGGGGTTGTAATTCGACGCCTCCAGCGAGCCCTGGCGCACACCGGCACTGGTGGCGGCCTGCGCGGCGCCCTGGGGTGCTGTGAAATAGGAATTGCCCTGGGCAGTAAGCTGAGTGCCGTGGGGAAAGTCCACAAGGTTAAGCTGCGCCACGACAGCTCCCTGAGAAGATATGGTGCCGTCTGCGCTGATGGAGACAGGACCGTCGGGAAGTGTGATGGGCGCGGGATCAGCCTTCGGGTCCGTGGGCACGGCCAGCACTTTGCCGCCATCGGCGGTGAGCAGCTCGCCGTTGGGGCCAAGGTGAAGGCTGCCATTCCTTGTGTAGCTGATGCCCGAAGGGGTCTGAACCGTCAGAAACCCTGAGCCTTCGAGCGCGATGTCCAGTTGATTGCCTGTTTTCTCGATGGAGCCGGACCGCAAATCAGTCTCCGCTCCGCCCAGGATTCCGTAGTCGTTGATCGCTTTGTTGAGAGGGCTGAGATTGGGATTTTCGGCGGCGGTGAGAGCGCGATAGAACTCTTTCTGGGCCTTGTAGCCGGTGGTGTTGGCGTTGGCCAGATTGTTGGCCACTAGATCCAAGGCGTCCGTTCTGGATACGAGGCCCGTTACCGCTGCATAAAAGCCGCTACTGCTCATTTGCGCTGGTCTCCCATGCCGCTTAAAGCAGCTTGGAGTCCAAAGTAGCGGTCCGGGCGCGGAACTTTAATGAAACGTCTATTTTGACTTGGGTTTATTAGGGATTGTTTGAGTTGGGGAACGGGTTTCTAAGGAAGAAGCGGTGGGTTCATCGCAAACTAAGTTCACGGGCCACGCTGCCACCAGCCCGGCAAGAAATGCCTACCGGGCCTCTGGCCTTAGAATTTCTAATGGTGGACGTCAAGAATAACCCAAACCAAGTGGCCTTCAGCTTCGAGGGGCACAGGCGTGGACGTGCTGTTGCCGAGCGAATAGACCTTGAAGTCGTGGCCGATCACCACGGTCGGTGTTGATAGGAAGCAGGTGTCCTCGAGCCCCGGTACCGCGGCCTTGGTGCTTCCCGCCACAACATTCGCAATCTCACCCAGCGCATCGCGGGTGGCAGACTCGGCTTCAGCGGTATCGCTGCCGAGCATTTTGGAAGCCAGCACGTTGGCGGTTTCGAGGCTGCAGCGGATGCTCAAAACGCCGCACAAGCCTCCGGCCAGGCCCACCATGGCCGTGATATCGCCTTCGGGCGAAGCCGCCTGCCGTGCCCGGGTCAACGTGCAGCCCAGCATCATTTCAAACACGCCGCGAGCGGCGGTTTCGATGAGACCAGGCCACCCGCCTTCGGGCAAGTCCCACTGCTTGGACCCGGCCTGGG
>JASHYZ010000180.1 GCA_030042795.1 Terriglobia bacterium
TGCATGGCGTTTGACTTGGTGGCGCTCGCCAGCCGCTTTCGTTCGCGCCGCCGGGCAAGCTCGAAAGCGTAACGCAGCACCCTCTCTACACCCTTCCGCGTGAAGACCGACTGCTGGATGGCGACCTCGTCGGGAGTCCCGCGCTTGAAACGTCCGCCAAGACCGCAGTATTCGCCTTCGGTGTTTTCGCGCACGAAGATCATGTTGATGTCGCGAGATGTCTTACCACGCAACGGCGGTTCGAGACCCGGCAGAATCTCGACAGGACGCAGATTGACGTAGAGATCAAAGCCAAACCGCATGCGCAGCAGGAGATCACGTAGTGACACGTGGTCAGGCACAGTGGCCGGCGGACCCGTGGGAGAAGAAGTGGCGCCCATCCCGATGGCGCCCAGCAAAATGGCGTCAAATGGACGAAGCCGGTCAAGACCGTCGGGGTCCATCATACGGCCCGTTCGGACGTAGTAGTCGCAACCCCAGTCGAAGGGTTGGAAAGAGAGCGTAAAGCCACGGGCAGCCGCCTTCAGGACTTCCACGGCGGCTGGGACAACTTCTTTCCCAATTCCGTCGCCCGGGAGAAGCGCGATCTGGTAGTTGTTCATCTCAGAGCAGTCCCTTTCCTCATCGCTTCAGCTCAACGATCGTCGCGCCTGTGCCGCCCTCCTGAGCCGCGGCCGGATAAAAGCGCTCCACGTGCGGGTGTGACTCAAACATCTCATGCAGCGTGCGGCGCAGAATCCCCTTGCCGTGCCCGTGGATCACACGCAGACGAAATCTCTTGCCGACGTACGCTTGATCCAAATACTCGTCCACGTGTTCCCTTGCTTCCTCGGCTGTCTGCCCAATTACGTTGATTTCCGGTGGCACTTCCGGACCCGAGGCCGGCGGAGGTATATTGCTCCCGCCGTGCGAGGGTGCAACCGATGCCTTGTGAACGAGAATCCGCACGCGACCAGGGTCTGCGTGCATTCGCATGCTGCCAACCGACACCTCAATCTGCCCTCCGGAAATGCCCGTTACGACAGCCGGTGCCGGCATCCCCTCTACTTGGACGGTGTCACCCACGCTTGGAGCGCCATCAACGACGGCTTCGCTCTCGCTAGCCGTCTCCACCGGGCCCACGAGCTGCTCGACCTCGGCCTTCCAGTCCTGCCGCGCTTCCTGTGCCAGAGCGCCGGGAAGGCGCTCCAGTTTCTGCTCGAGCCGGCGCAGAGCCTTTCCGGACTGGCTCTGCGACAGGTTACGCGCCACCTGCGCCCGGACTTCGGTGCGAATCTCCTCCAGCGCCGTCTCCCACCGCTTTCCCTCGCGCTTCAGAGACTCATCGAGCCGCCGGCCAAGCTCCAGCAGGCGAGTCTTGCGCTCCGTCTGATACTGTTGCTCGAGCTGCTGCCGCCGCGTCTCAAGCTCCTGGCGGGCGCGTTCCGATTGCTCGAGCTTACGTTCCACCTCACCTCGTTCGCGATGAAGCGTCTCCACTAACGCAGACATTTCGCGCTCCTCCGGCGCCACCAGCTCCCGTGCACGCTGAATGATTGGAAGCGGCAATCCCAGACGCTCAGCGACAGCCAGACCACTCGACTTTCCGGGCAGGCCCACCAGGAGGCGATAGGTGGACTCCAACGTGTGGTCATCAAACTCCATGGCGGCGTTGAGAGCGCCAGGAGTCTCAGCAGCGTAGGCCTTCAGGCGCGACTGGTGGGTGGTGACCACGGCCGTAGCACCACACGTACGAAAGTGTTCGAGCATTGCGATGGCGAGCGCCGATCCTTCCTCAGGGTCGGTACTGCCGCCAAGCTCGTCCGCCAATACCAAGTCGCCCGGTCCCGCCGCTTCGGCCATGAGGCGGAGGTTCGCGACGTGGGCGGAGAACGTGCTAAGGCTTTGCTCGATGGATTGCAAATCCCCAATATCCGCGAGCACGTGCCCGAAAACGGGCAGGCGCGCCACCACCGCAGGCACCGGCAAACCCGCCTGCGCCATCAGCGCCGCCACTCCGATGGTTTTCAGCACCACGGTCTTGCCACCGGTGTTCGGGCCGCTGATCACCAGCACTTTTTGTGAGGTGTCCAGAGCCAGAGTTAGCGGCACCGACTTGCGGCCTTGAGCACGCAGCGCCTTTTCGAGCAGCGGATGGCGGGCATCACTGAGTTCCAGACCACCACCCGGCACCAGCTCCGGCAGGCAACAGTCGTACTCCCGCGCGAAAGCGGCCTTGGCGAAGATAAGATCGATCTCAGCTAGGATTACGGCCGCCGCCTTCAAGTCCGGAAGGCGCGCGCGCAGGCGATCGGTCATTTCGCCCAGGACGCGGCGCACCTCAGCTAGCTCGCGGTCCTCCATTTCCACAAGCTCATTATTGAGCGGCACGGTTTCAAGCGGCTCGAGATACAGCGTGGCCCCTGAGGCGCTCGTGCCATGCACCACGCCTTCCACGCGGCGTTTTTCCTCAGCGCGGACAGGAATCACGAGACGCTCGTTGCGAACAGTTACCAGCGAGTCCTGTAAGACGCCGGCGCGGGTGAGACGGTCGAGCAGCCGCTGAATGGTCACCTGGATCTCGTGCCGCAGCCGCTCGATCGCGCGGCGCACGCGGCCAAGCTCGGGGCTAGCCGAAGAGTCCACGGTGCCGTCCGGCGCGATCTTCCCTTCGAGCTGCCGAAGCAGGTCGCGAAAGTCGGGAAGAGTGGAAGCGAGGCTGTCAAGCAGAGGGTGGGACTCGAACGCATGGCCTAACCGCTGCGCAGTGGCCGCCATTTCCGTCAGGGCCAGAATTTCAAGGCTTTCGCATGAAAGACCCGCGACAGACAGCTTGTCGAAGATGGGATGCGGATCCTTCAGCGCGCCGAGCGCCGGCCGGGAATCCTCGGCAGCGTAGCGTCTCGCTTCGCCAACCCGGGCGAGGTCTTGCCGGATACGCTCCACATCGGTAGTGGGCGCAAGCTCACTCAAGCGCTCCCGGCTGATGGGCCCGGAGAGAAACGTGCCTATCATCCCCAAAACAGAGTCGAACTCAAGCGTGGCTAGCGAGAAGCGCGCGGAAACATTCATCATGGTTAAGTTTGATGGGGAATGCGATCATCCGCAAGGGCGGGTGCTGGCGTCATTTGAACGCCCGAACGTCGTCATTCCCGCTTTCGCGGGAATGACGATGCCTCGGAGGGTTCCGCCCAGCAAATGACAACACTACCCAAGGGCGCCTGATGGACAATTGACACGACCGGTAGATATGAGTTTATACCGCGAAAGCCATT
>JASHYZ010000181.1 GCA_030042795.1 Terriglobia bacterium
TATAAGTTTGCGGCGTCATCGAGTGTTCGGCGTCCACTTCGTTCAGCACTTCCCACCAGCCGATCTTGTAATGGTGGCCGGACTCGTGCCTCTGACCGTATTCGTCGGTGAAGCCGCCCTCGGTGTACCAACTGACGAGGCGCGCGTAATAGTCGGCCACTTCCTTCAGGCTGGGATCGCGAAACTCCGTGCCTTGCTCGTAGTCCCACGTCACCTGGTTCGGATCGGACGGGTACGGAACCGGTTTGTCAGTCTTGAACATCCACTGGGGAATCGTGCTGAAGTTTAGAATCACCGAGTGACCCGAAGTGGCGCTGATAAAATCCTCGGTCATGGGATCAATAAGCGAGAAATCCCAGGACGTCTTCCCGCCTGTGGGAGGATCGATCTCGGCAACACCGAGCTTCGGATAAGGCAGCCAGGGAACGTAGCGGACGTAGTCCGCGCCGAGGTTGCGCAGGGCATTGAACACGGCATCGTGGATCTTTGATCCCCGCCGTAGCGGCGGATTTACCACCACCTGAAGAGTGGGCGTGGTTTTGGAGACCGCGATCACCTTGTCCCAATTGATGGTGGCTTTCACCTCCGGAATTGCAGCAGCCTGCTCAGCGGGCTTCTTTCTTGAGCAGGCTGCGGTCAGCAGCGCAAGGACAGTCAGTCCTGAAACTACCCGCGCCAGCGAAGTTGCAACGGCCCTCCAACTTCTCTTCATGGATCCCTCCAGCAGATACTATTGGCTTTAGTATCTTTTTTGCGAGGCTTACCGGCATAAAAGGGGACCTCGCCAAGGCACCGTACCGGCTGAGAAAGCGGTCAGCAAGGAGTCTGACGAAAGTTTGGCCCAAAACCTGTTTTCAGTGGCCTAAGTCGCTGCAAGCAAAGGGAAAAGATGAATTGAGTTCGCACCCCTCGAAAGTTTGCAAGAACAGCCTTCTTTTGCACTTTAAGTCGTTCACTTTGATGGCTATAACTGCCATGAGTTCGATTGTACCGGATGCGCCCATCCTTCGAACCAGATGGGCGAGCCCGATTGGGGCATCTCTCGCTTAGCACACTCAAGTCGTCCTCCGACGTCACACAACACATAACCAGTTTATTTTCATCAACATACGGAATTAAAACGATAAAGCACTTGTTTTCAATAACCTGGCGCGGTCTTTGGCAGCAACCAAAAGAAAAATTCATCACAGAGATCACTGAGGCCGCAGAGATTTTCTTCGTGTTCTCTTGCCCTCTGTGGTGCGCTTTTCTTGCGTGTCGAGAAGTCGATTTCTAAGCCGAAACCGTCTTGCAAATTCTTCGCGTTACGAAGTCCTAGACGGGTCGCCATGGCGAATCCTCCCACTCTGACTTCACCAGAATAGGACAGTACCCGTAAAGGTATAGAATAATACGAACGTTCAGAACAAACGGAACAATGTTTACAAAACCAGGCGGGTGGAAGTGAGGCCATAAACGGTCTTATGCCAAGACGTGCCCTGAGTGGCTTTCCAGACGCTGACAAATTCGATCGCCAACTTCTGCAACTAAGCACTAGTCCGAACAAGGACGAATCAGCGCTGCGCGCCCCTGCGAAGCACTGTTGCTCGCATTGCTGAGGACTGGTCCGCAGAGAAGGTCTGAAAGCCTTCTTGGAGGAGCCGAAGATACTCTCGGTCCCACCTGCCGCACATAATGCCGGTCCGCGAGTGGCTGTTGCTTCCTAGCAGCAAATGACCGATCTCGTGTGCGATGACGTCACCCAGAACCACAGGGGTCTCGCTTTGATTCCAGTATCCACGGCGAGCGAAGTCTTCGAGACGCGCGTAGAAGACGCTGGCCACAAAGCTGCCCTCGGCAAAACCGAACATCGTGTCGCGGAAGGCGCTGCTGGCGGGCGTAGAACGAGCGAGAATCCGCAAAACGATGCCGGCTCCGCTGATCGGCGCAAAGCAATCCGTCGTAACCTTCTGAGGTTGCGCCAAAGCTGAGTGCGGCGGAATCCGCGCAGTTGAGCAGTCCACCCATTTTGTCTCGACTCCTGCCGTGGTGAAGATGCGGGAGGCTTCGCTCTCTGCACCTCGAAGGGACTCAGCAGAGACTTCGGCATAGTTGTAGACGCGCACAGTGACTGTTGGATCAGGTATCTCAGCCGCGCCAGCCGAACTGGCCATGAACAATGCCACAACCAGAGCGAGGTAGCGCGGTATTTGTGGCCCGTAAAGAAAAAGCCGCGGACCTACAAAACGCGCTATTTTTGCTGCCGTCTTCATGTCGCCCTCCTGCCGCAGGTTGCGCGGTCAAGGGCGACACTGAGCTAGGGGTGCAGGTACCTCAATGCACCAGCGGTGATCTGTGGGGGATTTGCCAGTGATTCGTGTAATCTACTGACCTAGCTGTTCTTAGGAGGTTGTGCGCGATTCTCCGTGGCGCCTAGGCTGGACACAGCCTTTCGTACTCAGGTGCTGGCGTCATTTGACCCGCCCCGACGCGGTCATTCCCGCGAAGGCGGGAATCCATCGCGCGAACTGCTTGGAAAACCACGGTATTGAGGAAGTGAATTCCCGCCTTCGCGGGAATGACTACGCCTCGACAGGGGTTTGACCCGGCAAATGACACTAGTGCTCATGCTCACGTCAGCTTGAATGTTGTCGGAACAGATGTTAAAGTCCACCTAATCTGAGCGGAATGCAGTCCCATGGATGCTGGGCGATCGGCCAACGTCGTTTGCTTCGGGCCCTTCAGGTTGGACCTCAAGGCCGGAGAACTCTGTCAGAACGGCGAACGCGTCCGCCTTCAGGAACAGCCCTTTAAGGTTCTCAAGATGCTGTTGGAGCAGCCTGGCGAGGTAATCACCCGTGAGGAGATTCGCAAGAAGCTGTGGCCGAACGATACCATCGTGGAGTTTGACCACAGCATCAACGCGGCCATTAAGAAGCTGCGCCTGGCGCTGGGGGACACGGCTGAGAACCCCAAGTATGTGGAAACAGTAGCGCGCCGGGGCTACCGGCTGATGGCGTCGGCGGAAGTGGGAGAGGCTGGCGCCGTGCCTGGCCCACCACCACCGACCGCAGCGCGGGCGGAGATGACTCCCGAGCGCTGGCAGGCCGTTAAAGAAGTACTGTGCGCGGCGCTGGAACTCGACCAGGAGCAAAGGTCTGTCTACCTCGACTCAGCCTGCGCCGGTGATGCTTCCTTACGCCGCGAAGTGGAATCGCTGCTGAACTCCGGGGACGACATCCGTTCCAGCTTCCTGCAGTGTCCTCCTTTCGCTGGCTTGCCGATAGCGGAGGGTAATGCGGATGAGTATTTACGGGCGGCCGTCCCCCAAGCGGGCGACTCCGATCAATTTCCGCTGGTCGGCCAGACGCTCGCTCACTACCACGTGCTGGGCGTGGTAGGAAAAGGCGGCATGGGCGTCGTATACCGGGCGGAAGACGTCAGGCTGGGCCGCCAGGTGGCTCTGAAGTTTTTGCCTGAGGAACTAACTGGCAACACGCAGGCGCGGGAGCGCTTCGAACGCGAAGCTCGCGCCGCCTCCGCCCTGAACCATCCCAACATCTGCACAATTTACGAAGTTGGAGAGCACCAGGCGAAGCCCTTCATCGTGATGGAACTGCTGGAAGGGCAAACCCTGCGGGAGCGAATCACTGCCCTCACCCCCGTCCCCTCTCCCGCTGGGAGA
>JASHYZ010000182.1 GCA_030042795.1 Terriglobia bacterium
GCGAGTCAATCCCAAGAGCCACTTTATCATCACTGGCATGCGCTGCCCGTCACAGGAACTGAAGACTCGCCGCTACCCGTGGGAACTGCGGTTGCCCAGTACCCTAAAGCAGGGTACAATTAACAGGTGGCGATCAAAGTTGTGCGCGTTTCAGAATCGGCTCAGCGTGACTTGAGACGGATTCTACGGCATATCGCCCGAAAGTTGTTCGCGTGGGTGCTTCTGGTCGAACAGCGAGGACTTGATCAAGCGCGGAAGATTCCGGGCTATCACGACGAGCCGCTTCACGGAGATCGCAGGGGACAGCGTTCCATACGACTTAACCGAAGCTACCGGGCGATTTACGTGATCCGTGCCGATAAGACAATCGAATTTGTGAGCGTTGAGGAGGTATCGAAGCATGGGTACTAGCACCAAGAGTGAAGCCGTGAGGTTTTTCGAGAAGCTCAACGGCGGTCCTCTGACTTTCGGCCAAATGATCGAGTCCCTCCGGCTTTGCGACGAAGTTTCGCAGACGGCTCTCGCGCGGAGGATGAAGATTTCCAGGGCTCACCTGTGCGACATCGAGAAGGGCAGACGGACGGTGAGCGCCGAGCGGGCGGCGCAATTCGCGCGGGTGCTGGGTTATTCGGTGAACCAGTTTGTTGCCACGGCGCTGGAAGACCAGCTCCGCAAAGCCGGGCTGAACGTCAGAGTTCAGTTGGACGCAGCTTGACCCTGCTCTCCGTCATTCGCATTGCTCTTGCATCCATTCGTCGGTACTGGTGTCATTTGAAGTCCGTGAGCGCAGTCATTCCCGCGAAAGCGGGAATCCATTGTGCAAGTTCTTGGAAATACTGCATCGAGTAAATAGATTCCCGCTTTCGCGGGAATGACTGCGCTTCGAGAGCGGTCTTTGAGAGCAAATGACACCACTACGCATTCGTCCCTTTCGCGGCCCAGCCCGTGATATCCTCAAACATCTCCCCTCTTGCGATGAGGAGAATCTGAAGTTCATTCCAAACTGACTTGCGAGGTTAGCGATGGCATTTGATCCCAAACACTGGAGCCGCACCATCACCGACGGTCCCGAACGCGCCGGCGCGCGCGCCATGCTGAAGTCTATTGGGTTTAAGGATGAAGACTTGGCCCGTCCCATTGTCGGCGTGGCTCACAGTTGGACGGAGACCATGCCTTGCAACTTTCACCACCGGCGCCTGGCCGAGCGGATCAAGGCAGGTGTGCGCGCCGGCGGCGGTACACCGATGGAGTTCAACACCATCTCGGTCTCGGATGGGGTGCTGATGGGTACCGAGGGCATGAAGGCGCCGCTCGTGAGCCGCGAAGTGATTGCAGACTCGATCGAACTGGTGGGCCGCGGCCACATGTTTGACGCCATGGTGGTGCTGGTGGGTTGCGACAAGACGATCCCGGCTGGTGCCATGGCGCTGGCTCGCTTGAATGTGCCGGGACTCGTCTTGTATGGCGGATCCATCGCGCCCGGCAACTTTAAGGGCCAGGAAGTGACTGTAGGCGATGTGTACGAGGCCATCGGCGCCAACGCGGCGGGCCTTATGACGGACCAGGAACTGAAACAGCTTGAGAACGTCGCCTGCCCGGGCGCGGGCGCGTGCGGAGGCCAGTTTACGGCCAACACCATGTCGATGGTGATGGAGTTCATCGGACTTTCTCCCTTGGGTTCCAACAGCGTGCCGGCTGTCGATGCCCAAAAGGACCAGGTGGCCGAAGCTGCGGGAAGAACCGTCATGGAGCTGTTGCGGCGCAACGTTCGGCCGCGCGACATCCTCACGCGCCAAGCCTTCGAGAATGCGATTGCCAGTGTTGCGGCCACTGCCGGCTCCACGAACTCCGTACTCCACCTGCTGGCGCTCGCTCGCGAGGCGGAGATCCCGCTTGATCTCGCGGACTTCGACGCTATCAGCGCTCGAACGCCGATCCTGGCGGATCTGAAGCCCGCCGGCCGTTACATGTCGGTGGATCTTCACAAGGCGGGTGGCATTCAGTTGGTAGCGCGGCGGATGGCCGAGGCAGGACTGCTGCATGAGGATGCGATGACCGTGACCGGGCATACCATCGGCGAGGAAGCTCGAAAGGCTGTGGAAACGCCGGGCCAGGACGTGGTGTACACGGCCTCGAATCCGCTGAAGGCTTCCGGCGGCCTTGTGATTCTCACCGGCAATCTTGCTCCCGAGGGCGCGGTGGTGAAAGTCTCCGGACACGAGCGCCTTCATCATCGCGGACCTGCGCGCGTCTTCGAGCGCGAGGAAGACGCCATGAAGGCGATCACCGAAAAGCGCATCAAGCCGGGCGATGTGGTGGTGATCCGCTACGAGGGGCCGCGTGGCGGACCGGGCATGCGTGAGATGCTGGGCGTCACGGGCGCCATTGTGGGCGAGGGATTGGGCGAGACTGTCGCGCTGGTGACGGATGGCCGGTTCAGCGGCGCCACCCGCGGCTTGATGATTGGCCACGCAGCGCCGGAAGCGGCGCGTGGAGGGCCTATTGCTGCGATCGCCGAGGGCGACACAGTAGTAATCGATATCGAGGCCCGCCGGCTGAACGTGGAATTGGGTGAGCAGCAACTTGCCCAGCGCCTGGCAAGTTGGAAGGCGCCGGAGCCGCGCTACAAGACGGGCGTGTATGCGAAATATGCGGCGCTGGTGGCTTCGGCCTCAGAAGGTGCTGTCACGCGCCCCGTTCATTGAAAGCCTCGGCGTTCCTGTGACAAAATAGAAGGCGTATGAAAGTATCGCTGATAATTGAAAGCCGCCGCGTCCATCGTGAGGAGCAAGAAGCGGTACGAAGACAGGAGAATCATTGCATCCCGATCTCGCAACGGTGAAAGAGCTTCAGGAGGTCGATGGCACGATCGCCAGCCTCACTTCACGGATTGAATCCATTCCTTCGCAAATCAAGAAAATTGAAGATCAACTAAACGCTTTCCTGCACGATCACGAGGAACACAAAAACCGATTGGCCGCCAATCAGAAGGAGCGCCGCGAACTGGATGCCGAAATCCAGACGATTCGCGGAAAAATCGCTAAGCATCGAGATCAGCTCTACGAAGTGAAGACAAACGAGGCTTACAAGACCATGCTTCACGAAATCGAGGGTGAGGAGGCGAGGATTCGCGGCATCGAGGACCAGGTACTCGAAAAAATGGTCGAAGCTGAGCAGCTTGAAAGGCTGGTGCACGAAGCAGCGGCGCGGCTGGAAGGCGAGAAGCAGCGTGTGGCTTCCGAGAAAAAACAGCTCGAAACGGAACGCGCCAGTGATGAAGCCCTGCGCAGCGAAGCTGAGGCGCGGCGCAAGGTGCTGGCGGCCGCCCTCAATGAGACAACGCTCCGGCTTTACGAGAAGACGCGCAAGTCTCGCGGAACGGTTGTGGTTCAGGTCATCGACGGTTCCTGCGGAGGCTGCCACGTTGTGCTTCGGCCCCAGTTTTACAACGAAGTGCGATCAAGCGACGCCCTGCTGACGTGCGAAATGTGCGGCCGGATTTTATACCATGTCCCTCCCTCAGTGGGCGAGGATATCGGCGAGGGCACCCGCGTCGCCATGTAGCGCGCAGCCTAGGAAAAGCTTGCCTCGTGTTGCACACTGATTCCCAGTTCCTTTCCACACCATGATCTCCTCGATCGAAACGGCTGACCTTGTAGCGCATATCGACGGCGGCTCGCGAGGCAATCCCGGACCAGCGGCATTTGCTGCCGTGATGAAGACGGCGGACGGCGAGTTGATGGAGGAAGTCAGCGGCTTTCTCGGACGTACCACCAACAACGTAGCGGAATATCAGGCGTTGTTGGCAGCACTGGACTATGCTTTGGCCCACCAGTGCCGCCGGCTGCGCGTGCTTGCGGATTCGGAATTGCTCGTGCGCCAGATAAACGGCACGTACAAAGTGAAGAATCACAATCTGAAACCGCTCTACGACCGAGCGAAACATTTGATTGCCCGTTTCGAGTCGTTTTCCATTCAGCACGTCTACCGGGAAGAGAATCGCGAGGCTGACCGGCTGGCAAACCGGACTTTGGACGCTGCTCGAGCGCGGCACGTCAGCTCTCACAATGACGAGAGACGCGCGCGAACGCGGGAAGATGCGTGATTCTGTCTGGCTTGCCGCTGCCTGACGGCTGGCTTCGCGCGGTGAAATTTTGCGAGGAGGAACACGATGGCTGAAGCCGCTACTGCTATGATCAGCGCAGCGTCCCCTCTGACCGTCCTCAGTGAAGAGGAACGAATGTTCCAGGCGGCCGCGCGCGAATTTGCCGAGCAAGAAATCAAGCCCCACGTCGCGGAGATGGACCGGGAAGGGGTATTCCGGCGCGATCTCATCGAAAAATTCTTCGCTCAAGGTTACATGGGGCTCCACATCGCCGAGGCTTACGGCGGTAGTGGAGGATCCTTCTTCATGGCAGTCCTCGCCATTGAAGAGTTCTCCCGCGTGGACGCTTCGGCCGGAGTCGTGATTGACGTACAGAATACGCTGGTGGCCAACGCCATCGCTCGCTGGGGTACCCCCGCTCAGAAGAGCACGTGCTTGCCGCGCCTGGCCACGGACACTGTGGGCGCGTACGCGCTCTCGGAGCCTAATTCCGGCAGCGACGCCTTTGCGCTTGAGACTCGCGCCCGCTTGGATGGAGAGTCTTACGTTCTGAACGGACGCAAGCTCTGGATCACCAACGCCAAGGAAGCGGGGCTGTTCATTCTCTTTGCCACCATTGACCGTGATCTCGGCTACCGCGGCATTACGGCGTTCCTCGTGGACCGAGGCACGCCCGGTTTCAGCGTGGGCAAAAAAGAAGACAAGCTGGGCATTCGTGCCTCCTCTACCTGCGAGTTGATTCTTGAGGACTGCCGAGTTCCTAAGTCGAATGTCTTGGGCGAGGTTGGAAAAGGCTATAAGGTAGCCATCGAGACGCTCAACGAGGGCCGCATCGGGATTGCCGCCCAGATGCTGGGTGTGGCGCGCGGCGCGCTGGACTATGCCCTGGGCTACGCAAAGGAGCGGCGCCAATTCGGGAAGCTGATCGCCGATTTCCAGGGTATCCAGTTCCAGCTTGCCCGTCTCGCCACTGAAATTGAAGCTGCCCGCCTGATGACTTACAACGCTGCGCGCCTCAAAGACGCGGGCCACCCCTATCTGAAGGAAGCTGCGATGGCCAAGTACTATTGTTCGCAAGTGGCGGAACGCGTGGCCAGCGAGTCTATCGAGGTATTCGGTGGATATGGTTTCACGCGCGATTATCCGGTGGAGAAGTACCTGCGCGACGCCAAGATCGGCAAGATTTATGAAGGCACTTCCTTCATGCAACTCCAAACCATCGCCAAGCTCATTCTGGGCGTTGCTTAGACCGGCTCTCATCCTTCACCACTTTCTCGCCGCTCTTCAACTGAGCGCAGGTTTGGTCGGCCGCGCTCGAATTGGGGCGCAACGTTAGGGCCTGCCCGCACTCGGAAATAGCACCGTCGTGATCGTTGTTCCGGTTCAAGACACTGGCCAGCGCCAGATGAGCTTCGGCGTCGTTCGGCTGCAGCCGAAGATACTCCCGATAGCTTGTGACAGCGTCCGCGAGGTTGTTCTGCTGCACGAAAGCCTGGGCCAAGCCTAAGCGCGCTTCCGGAAAATCTGTCTTGCCGCGCAAGGCTTCCTCAAAGTGGAACACTGCGTCTGGCAGCTTCCCGCGAGCCAGCAAAACAGCGCCCAATGAGTAGTTCGCAGTCGGGCTATAGGGAGCCAGTTTCACGGCCGCCTGTGCCTCACTCAGGGCTTGCTGCGAATCGCCCTGGCGAAGCAGCGAGAGCGCTAAGTTGGCGTGAGCGATCGGGGCTTGTGGCGCCAGCCGGACGGCATCACGCAAAACGGAGGCGGCGCCCGCTGTGTCTCCAAGGCGAAGCAAGGCCTCTCCCAATCCGGCCTGTGCATTGACGTCGTTTGGGCGCAGCTTCAGCGTGAGCTGGTAAGCATTGGCGGCGCCTTTATAGTCGCCTTTGGCCGCCAGCGTCTGGGCGAGTTGCAGTTGGTATGCCGGATCATTGGTGGCCAGGCGAGCGGCCTCGCTGCTTTCAGCCGCAGCGCCCGCGACGTCGCCGCTTGCTTCGAGAGCGGCCGCCAAGTGCTCGTGCAATGATGCATCGTCCGGACGTAGACGTAGCACCTCGCGGTAGTTTGAAATCGCGTCGCCCCATTCATGCTTTGCCGCCAACAAGTCAGCCAGCTCAACTTGCGCTTCCGGCATGTCGGCCCGTTCGTTCAGGGCTTCCTCAAGCTGGGCGATGGCCTCGTCTGCCCGTCCCACCGTGCGCAGAGCGGTACCCAGGCGGTAATGAATATCCGGGCTCTTGGGCCGCAGCTTCTCGGCTTGTTGATACTCCACGATGGCGCGATCGAATTTACCCGCCGACGCAAAGGCATTGGCAAGATTCATGTGCGCGTCAGCGTCGTCGGGCCTGAGTTGAACTTCCTCTTCGTATTCAGCGATGAACCCGAACAAGTCGCCCGCTGCGCCCAGCGCCTCGCCAAGATTGCGGTGGTAGTCGGCTAAATTCGGAACCAGTTCGGCCGCCTTCTTCAGCTCTGGGACCGCTTCCTGAAGATCGCCCGTCTTGCGCAGCACCAGGCCCAGGGCCTCGTGAAGCGCGGGATCGGACGGGTGCAGGCGTAAGGCCTCGTGGTACTCGCTCACAGCCGCGGCGTCATTGGTCATCGAAAGATAGGTGGCCGCGAGTTCCGCGTGTAGCGCCGGGTCCCCAGGCCGCAGCCTGATGAGACGCTGGAATTCCTGAACGGCACCCGCGTAATTGCCGGCCTTGCGCAACGCCAAGGCAAGGTCAAAGCGATAATCTACTTGTTGTGGCCGCAGCGCCACCGCCAGACGATACTCCTCGATGGCGTGGATCACGTCGTCATTTGCATCGAGAGCGTTGGCAAGACTCAGGTGGAGCTCGGGATCGTCGGGGCGCAAACGCACCGCCGTCCGATACTCGGCGAGCGCTTCGGAGGGGTGGTCTCCCGACTCGGTAAGGGCGAGCGCCAGCCCCGCGTGAAAGTCCGGGTTTTTCGGCGCGAGCGCCAGAGCTTGGCGCCAGTGCTCAATGGACCCCGGCACCTCGCCGGCCTGCTCCAGCGCTCCGGCAAACGACGCGCGCAGTGACGCATCTTGAGGAGCGAGTTTGATGGCTTGCTGGTACTCGGCGGCGGCCTCAGCGGATTGGCGATTCAGGGCCAGCGCGCCCGCAAGGCCGGCATGCGCATCCGCGCTCGAGGGGCGTAGCTTTACCTCCGCATGGTACTCGTCAACCGCTTCGGAGACTCTGCCTTCGGACTCGAGAATCGCCCCGATGTTCGTGTGGACGCCTACAAAGTCAGGCTTGAGGCGCAGCGCCTCACGGTACTCGCGAACAGCATCGTCGATCTGATTGAGCGCCCCATAGGCATTGGCCAAGTCGTAGTGGATGTTGGCATCCTGCGGGCGAAGCGCCAGCGCTTTACGAAAGTTCTCAACCGCCTGATCCGGATGGCCGGCGCGCAACAATTCGATCCCTTGCTTCGTGAGAGTTGCCGCGGTGGGGCCCTGAGCTTCGACGTCGGCTTGTGTTCCCGAAGATTCGCCGGCCGCACTGGCCTGGCCCGTGGAAAGTTCGGAACGTTCATGACTCCCCTGCGCCGCGAATCCGCAGCCCGCCAGAAACAGCACCAAAATAGCCCCGCAGAAGGGCGCGGAAAAGGTCCGCTCTTCTCGTTGCCGTGACAGGAAACCCCGATGGAATTCTTCGAACATTAAGTCCAGCATACACCCGTGAGGGCCGCTTCAGTCTGCCGGCGGCACCAAGGGAACGATTGGCTGATTCCACAGCCTCGGCCGCTTGCCACCAAGCCAGTTTCTCTGCCAGTGCCCGCAAGATGTCCCCTGCTACCCGTGGGTGAGCGAAGGTGCGGTGAAATTATGCTATAAGGTATACTCTGTTGCCTCCCAGGAATTCGTAGAGGAGACGAACCTGAAGAACGGGTATGGTCGGCGCGTGCTGAATCAGCGTCGCGATCATTTCTGGCGGCAACTCGCAGCCTTACCACGTGTTAGTTAGGAATCAGAGATTTGAAGGGAGACGCACAGTGAGCAGCGCAACCTTTGGAGTGATCGTTGGAAACCGGGGATTCTTCCCGGACGTCCTGGCGCGCGACGGCCGCCAGGAGGTACTGAGTGTTCTGGCAGCGCAAGGATACAAGGCCATCTGTCTCACACCGGACGACACCAAATTTGGCTCCGTGGAAACGTTGAGCGACGCGCGCAAGTGCGCTGACTTGTTCAAGCAGCACCGTGACCAGATCGACGGTGTCTTGGTGACCCTGCCTAATTTTGGCGACGAACGCGGTGTTGCCAACACCCTGCGCTTCACCGGCCTCGACGTGCCGGTGCTGGTTCACGCTTTTCCCGACGCGTCGGACAAGATGTTGATGGGCGCGCGCCGCGACAGCTTCTGCGGCAAAATGTCGGTGTGCAACAATCTGTGGCAGTATGGCATTAAGTTTTCGCTCACCGCCAGCCACACGGTGGCGCCCTCTTCCGACGGCTTCAAGGCTGATCTCCGCGCCTTCGCCGCCACTTGCCGGGTTGTGAAGGGGCTCAAGAACGTGAGGGTGGGCGTGATCGGCGCGCGGCCCGCCGCCTTCAATACAGTTCGTTTCAGCGAAAAGCTGATGGAGAACCACGGCATCACTGTGGAGACACTCGACCTTTCGGAAGTCATAGGCCGCGTAGGCCGGCTGAAAGACGACGATGCGAAGGTCACCGCCAAACTTTCCGGTATTCAAGGCTATGTAGACACGCGAGGCATTCCTGCTGCGTCTCTTCTCAAGATGGCCAAGTTTGGCGCCGTGGTGGACGGTTGGATGGCGGACAACGCGCTGGCTGGCACGTCGATTCAGTGCTGGACGGCCATGGAGGAATATTTCGGCGTGGTGCCGTGCACGCTGATGAGCATGATGTCGAATCATCTTTTGCCAAGCGCCTGTGAGACCGACATGATCGGCATGATCGGCATGTACGTTCTGCAACTGGCGGCTGGCGAGCCCAGCGCCATCGTGGACTGGAACAACAACTACGGGGAAGACCCTGACAAGTGCGTGATCTTCCACTGCTCGAATCTGCCCAAGCACTTTTTTGAGGATTTCAAGATGGACTTTCAGGAGATCATCGCCGGTTCGGTGGGAAAGGACAATACCTTCGGCACTGTGGTGGGCAAACTGAAGGGCGGGCCGCTGACCTATTGCCGGGTCTCCACCGACGATCTGCACGGCCGCATGCGCGCCTATTGCGGCGAGGGCGAGATCACGGCAGACCGGCCGCAGAGCTTCGGAGGTTACGGCGTGGTTCGGATCCCAAACCTGCAAGCGCTGCTGCAATATGTTTGCAAAAACGGCTTTGAACATCACGTGGCAGTTAACCGAAGCCACTTCAGCAAGGCTGTGGCCGAGGCGCTTGGGAACTACAAAGGGTGGGAAGTCTATCAACACGACGCCGCCTACAAAGAATGCATTTAGTCGTGTGCAGCGTATAAAGGGCACGGCTTCAGCCATGCCACTGGAGTTTATACATTCGCATGGCCAAGATGGCCATGCCACGTGGCACGGCTAAAGCCGTGCCCTTATGTGCCGCACTCTGCATCACAACTTAACGCGTTTTGTTATAGCCCCTCGGCTGACGGCCACGCTGGAGTCGCCATCATACCAGCCCTTTTCCGGTGGTCGTCTGGACCAACCGCCCGTGTTTCACGCCGCGCAACGTCAGAATCTGCTCCGCCACGTGCTGCACCTCAGAACTTCGCCCCTTCATGATCACTACCTCCAAGCAGTACTCGTGGTCCAGGTGGACGTGCGTGGTGGCCAACACTTTCTGGCCGGCGTGATGCTGTATGTCATTGATACGTTCGGAAAGTCCGGGCTTGTGATGGTTGTAGACGAGCGTCAGAGTTCCCACAACAGCCCGGTCGGCCTCAATGTCCTCGGAGACGGCATAGTCGCGCACCAAGTCGCGAATGGCTTTCGAGCGGTTGGTGTATCCCTTTTGACCTATAGCGCGGTCGAACTTCTCGAGTAGCTCCCGCTCGAGAGAGATTCCGGTCCTGATCAATTCCGCCATCGATTCCCTCCTCAATTTCTCTTCGAGGCTCGCTGCTGTCGAGCCGTTGACGTGGATTCCTCAGCCCTGACTCTTGATCCCTGGGTCATACGAGTTCCCGGTTTGTGCTACCCCTGGTAGCATGTCTTTACATTTCGTGTTACACTCTGCAATCCAAGT
>JASHYZ010000183.1 GCA_030042795.1 Terriglobia bacterium
AAGGTAATGCGATCGAAGCTCCCGGACGATCCTTCCTTCAAACGGCGGATGAACTCCAGCAGGTAGTTAACGTCCGGGCACTGCTCATTGAAATCCAGCGAATAGTACCAGTGCGGCACGCCGAGGCGTCCCTCAATGTCTGAGGCCACGCGGTCAATGTGCAACACACGCGCCACGTCGTTATCAAGGTTGTTCCCTTCCAGCTTGATCTTGAGGTGGGTAAGCCCGTCGGCGGCGATCCAATCGGCGAGCGTCTCCGGCAGGCCGTCATTCAAGCGTCGCTTGACCTCGGATGCTTCGATAGGGTCGGACGCTCCTACCGAGTGATTGCACCACAGCCAGGGTTTGGGCGCGCGCAGCAGATAGCGGTTGGGATATTCACCGTTGAATTCGGGCGTCAGGTAGTGGGCCAGGTCATAGCTCATGAATTCCGGCCCGTAGGTGAGGTAGCAATTGAGATCGTGGACCTTGCCGAAGGCATCGTGGATGGCCGCGTCAAACGCGCTCGCCGTTACCAGCGTGCAGAGCTTTGGGATAGGCTGGCCGAGGCCCATCTCTTTGGTAACTTCCTCTGCCGCCTTGAGGTATTCGCGCTCGAGCTCGAAATTAATGTCGATGGGATGGCCGGACTCGCCGTAACCCTCGGTGATCTTGCCGATGCGCCCAGCGAGGCGCTTCATCGCTTCGAGCGTCGTGTCGTAAGGGAGAGCCGGAAATGCCCACAGGTTGCCCATGGTCATGGAGCCGAATCCCTCTGCAGTGCGGCCCGCGACGGTCTCGACGGTGCTGTGAACGTTTAGCACCGCCATGCGACTCATGTTTCGCCCGCCGAACTCATAAGCAGTGCGATACGCATAATCTTCATAGCTGATGTGAAGTTCCTTCACTCGAATATCAGTACGTTTGCCCGCTGACGTAATAATGGTCATACTGTTTCCAACGGCTGAGAGCGAGGCCGCGCCAGCCGAGACAGTACCCAAGAACTTGCGCCGCGTCATTGGTAGGCCTCCTCGTAGGCTTGGCGTAGGAGTGACTTAAGATAGTCCAGGTCCTTCTTTGCAGCCGCCATCACTTCGGGGATCTGGTCGCGCGATAGCGCGATTCCCTGGCTGTCAGACACACCGGGGATGCTGTATTCCTCGTGCACCGTGATGGGCCCGTGAAAATCTGACTGAGCCAGCGTCTCAAGAAACTCCTTCCAGTGTGACATCCCTTGCCCCAGCGGACAGTTCTCAGCTTCCCAGCGGTGCGGCGAAACTTCTCTCCAAACGAAATCCTTCACCGCGATCATCTTCAAGCGCGGCATCACCAGGCTGGCTGCGATCTTCCAGCCACCCACACCGCCCTCGGTGGTGGCCTGGCTCAAGTCAAAGTAGTAGCCGCATCTGTGAGGGTCGAGAGGTTCTATCACTCGGGCCATATCCCAGGTTGGTGCGCCGATGTAACCGTCGTGGTTGTGGTACCCCACCTGAATTCCATGTTCTCCCGCCAACTCCACCAGGCTGCGAAACTGCCTGCCGGCTTCCTCAAGCTCCTTCAGAACGTTGATGAACTTGTAGTGATAGTAGCCTGGCTTCAGGAACGGGATGGAGAGCTTCCCCGCTGTGCTCAAAATGGATTCGGCGTAGGCAGTGTCTGCTGACAGCAACTCGGTGGTGATCATCGGCACTTCGAGGCCGGCGGCGCGAATAGCCGCTACCGACTGCGGGAGGTCGGTTGCCGCGCGCTCAGGAAGAACATGCCCGCCCTTGCGAACCGTCAGATCAATTCCTCCGAAACCTGCTTCTTTGGCGTGCGCCGCCAGTTCCTGCCAGTTCAACTGCGGTACAGGTTTCGAAAAGAGGCAAAGAGTGCCCCGAAACGGTCCTTTCGCGGCGGCTCGCGCCGGCTGCGCCGCTGGAGGTGCGACCTTTGCTGGAAGCGCGACGGCACTCACAAATGCAGAAGAGGCTTGAAGGAACGTGCGCCGAGAGAATGTTTCTGTCATTGGACTCCCTTCATACGCGCCACAATCATCAATGTCTTCCTCGACCAGGGCCAGTCTTGTTCCTCCGTGCTCTCTATGCGTAAAAGCCTAAACACCGAGACCACGGAGTCTCCGTGACCTCCATGTTACTAACATTCAAACTCTTCTCGGGCCGCGAAGAATTTGCAAGACGGCTTTGATTAGCATCAACTTTCTCGAGCTGCAAGAAACGCGCACCACAGAGGGCACTGAGAACACGGAGAAGACCTCTGGGGCCTCCCGTGATCTCTGTGGTGAGTTTTTCTTTTGGTTGCGGCTAAGGCCGTGCTGTGTTGAGGGGCTTCCTGGCACAGAGGTCACGGAGAGCTTCGGTACGGTTGGGCACTGCGCAAAGCTCATAGCAAACCAAAACACAGGATATTCGGTCCGACAGCCAGCGCGATGAACTGCTCGTCGCCCACCAGATACGTCATCGGGGAAGACTTGTTTTCTCCGTTGGTCGTGAAGTGCCACAACTTCTTCCCGGTTCGCTGATCCACCGCCACGATGTCGCCGCTCGGGTCTCCATACACAAGGATACCGCCAGCCGTTGCCAGCACGCCTGCTACTCGTTTGCCTTCGCCCGGTCCGATTTGAGGAATCTCCCACGCCACCTTTCCAGTTTCAATATCCAGGGCCCGCAAGTATTTCCTCCCCGGTTCAATCTGAGGCTGCCCCGCCTTCCAGTTTCCGGCCGAGAGCTTCACGTCACATTTTTCGAACGCCATGAGGTAATAGAGGTGAGTCAGGGGGCTGAACGCCGTGGCGTTCCAGTTGGTTCCGGTATCGGGACACTGGACGCCGTTTTCCGGCGTCAGCTTCGGGCGGCCATCCGGGCCGATGCCACTGGCCCAGGTGGTGCGCACGAAGTTTTTCGCCAGCAGGAGATGGCCATTAGTACGGTCAAAGACGTAAAAGAATCCGTTCTTGTTGGCGTGCAGCAGTAGCTTCCGGTCTGCACCATGATACTGGGTGTCTACGAGCACCAGAGGCGCGTTGGCGTCCCAATCGTAAACGTCATGCGGCGTAGTTTGATAGAACCACTTCAGTTTGCCGCTATCGGGGTTGAGCGCCAGAATGCAATCGGTATAAAGGTTGTCTCCAGGCCGGGTAGAACCGTCGGAATCTGGAAAAGGATTGCCGGTAGACCAGTACAGTGTATCCGTCTCAGAATCATACGAGCCCGTCAGCCAGGTTGACCCGCCACCGTCCCGCCGCGGGTTTCCACCCCATGTTTCGGCGGCAGGCTCGCCCTCGGCCGGGATGGTCCAGTCTCGCCACAGACGCTCGCCGCTTGATGCTTTGTAAGCCGCCAGAAATCCACGCACGCCCCAGTCGGCTCCCGAAATGCCCGCAATCACCTCGTCTTTCACCACCAGCGGCGCCACTGTCGAGCCATAGTGCATGGGCTCGTCCGGCATCACCACCTCCCACACCACTCGTCCCGTGATGCGATTCAGCGCCAGCAGGTGCGCGTCGTCTGTTGCCATGAAGAGGTTGTTGCCAAGAATGGCCAGTCCGCGATTCGTGCTAAGAGCCGCGTCTCCCACGAGACCTGGCGGACGTGGGCGCGAGAACTCCCAGATTTCGTGGCCGCTCCGGGCGTCGAGCGCAAAGACCTGGTTCGGACCCGTTGCGTACATGATGCCGTCGGCGACGATGGGCGTCACCTCCAGCCCGAAGTACTCCATGTTCTGGACAAAATAAGCCGTATCGGGAAGCAGTTGCTTCCAGAGAGGGACGGTGAAAACCCATTTCAGGCCCATTTTGCCTACGTTTGACGTGTTGATCCCGGTAAGCGCGCTGTAGCGATTCGCACTCAGCGCTCCGTTGTATGTGAGCCAGTCACCCGCGCGGGGACGCAGAACTCTCGAAAAGGGTATTCCGCCGGTACCGGAGGTCTGCTCAACATTGATGGGTCCCAGTTTCACTCCGGTCAACCCGCTGAGGTAAGCAAGCAGATTCTGAAGCTCTTCCGCGCTTGCCTTCACCGGCGGCATCGGCGATTCCTTCTCTTCCGTGATCGTTGATACCTCGATGCTGGTTAGCAGATGGAACTGGCCCGTCAGATCCTGCACCACAATCTCACTGCTACTGCGGTTCCTGGCGAAGCCGCGAACATTCTCTCCGTTGCGCAGTTGTACGGTCACCGTCTCATAGCCCGGAGCCAGACGCGCGCTCGGCAGCAACAGCGATTCCCGCATTTCACCCACTGTCAAATCATGCGCAATGCTCGATAAGTCCGGCCCTATTGGCTCTCCCCTGCCATGAACCATGTGGCACGCGGAGCAGTGCCCCTTGCCGAAGAAGAACTGCTCCCCCGCAACCGGGCTGCCCGGCATTATTTGTTCCGCGGCGAGCGAATTCAGCGAATGAACTAACGTTGCGAGCGCGTCTAGCTGGCCAGGGGGCAGATCGAACGCTGGCATGCCATATGATGGGATCCCGTTGCGGATGAGGTTTCGCACCCAAGAAACGGATCGCTTGCGCAGGTCGGGTTGCCCTGCGAGTGGAGGGCCCTGGTCAGTGCCGTGTGCATCGGCTCCATGACAACCCGCACACTTCTCGGCGAAAACTTTCAGACCTTCCGGCACCTGTTGTTCGGAGCCAGATGAACTTTGAGCTGATAGCAGCCTCGACCCAAGCACCAGCATTGCGGCTATCGCAGTCAGGATCGATCTCCGGCGCGGTCGCAAAGAGGCAGCGGCCCGTCGATTACTAAGGCAGCCAAGCATAGCTTAAGGTTGTCCCTGCTGACATTCTAACTGAAGCAGCGTGGCTGGCACTCGCTCACTCGAACATACCCTGCCGGCCTAGTCCCGGCTGAGGCCTGAGAATCGGCGTTCTATGAAACTACCGACGCTTGCTGTCTGGCTAGCCATAAACGTTGTCGGGCTTCTCGCATGGTCTTCACTGTTCGCGCAAGAAAGCTGGCCTGATCCCTTCCTCGGTGGATGAACCAAATTGGGCCAACAGGAACTGCAGCAAGCGAGAGAGGGCAGCCGATCAAATTTATACGGTTGCTGAAGCTGAGCGCAGATCGGGCCTCCAAGTATTAGGCGATAGTTCCCAAAGACGGTTGTTCTTCGCATTCGAAAATCAGAAATCGAAGATCGGTAATGGCTAGAGTTCACCGGCCTGAATGCAGCATTCGCCGCGCGGGATGGGGTCGCCGTGAGGGCAGGTACGCGGATGGTGGAGGAAAGTGCAGATTCGTTGCGTCACTTCGGGGCTTAGAACCGGATCAATCTTGAGGGCGTTTTCGTGCAGGATATCCTCGTGAAGCCCGAACGTCTCGTAGAACAGGCGCTCAGCCAAACGATGCCGCCGAACAGCATGCCGGGCGCGCTCTTCGCCGCGTGGCGTCAGCTCCACGGATCCTTCGTTGAAGCGCAGCCAGCCGCGCTCGGCGAGCAGATTGAAGGTGGCGCGGTTATAGACAAACTCGGGAAGGGCTTCGGACCGCACTTCTCCACCCTCGGCGCGCGCCTTCCAAACGGACTTGAGGAGCTGGTCAAACAAGTCCTGATCCTGGTGGACAAAGATATCCGGCTCCGTCAGGTGGCCGTGGTGAAGTTCGATGCGCCGGTCCGCCATGCGGGCCACTTCCTGGTCATGGGTCACCATCAGGATTGTCCGGCCCTCGCGGTGAAGGTCCGCGAAAAGGCTCAGCACAATAGCCTCGTTGACGGCATCCAGGTTACCAGTGGGCTCATCAGCCAGGACGAGGTCAGGCTGGTTGATGAGGGCACGGGCGATGCAGACCCGCTGCTGCTCGCCCCCCGAGAGCTGGGCGGGCAGATGGCTAAGGCGGTCGCCGAGCCCCACGCGCCGCAAGGCGTCCGCGGCCTCCGCTTCGTCCGCGAGGCTATGAAAGTACTGCGCTAGCATGACGTTCTCGACGGCCGTGAGATAAGGCACCAGATGGTACTGTTGAAAGACGAAGCCGATCCGCTCGGCCCGGAAGCGGGCGCGTTCTGCGGCCGGAAGGTTAGCGAGTGGGATTCCATCCACGCTCACGGTACCTGCGTCGGGCGTATCGAGACATCCGAGGATGTTCAATAGGGTACTCTTGCCGGAGCCCGAAGGGCCCATGGCCGCCACCCATTCACCGCGATCGACGGTGAAGGAGACGTGCTGCAGCGCCAGCACGTCCGTGCCGTAGCGCTTCGTCAACCCGTTGACTTCAATGAGGGCCACGCCTTTCATTCTCCTTTGAGTGCGCGCGCCGGGTCAATGCTGCGAACGGTCGAAACCGGCAGCAGCGCCGGAAGGGCTGCCACCAAAACAGCGGCCAAGAGCACGGGCAGCGCAGCCCCCCAATCAATGTTGAGGGGTACGCCGAACAGATCCACCCCCAGCCGCCGCGCCAGCAGCGCGCCTGCCGCAAACCCCACCAGTCCGCCGGCGATGCCGAGTGAGACGATTTCGGCGAGAAAGAGAAAGGCCACCGCTCGGTCCGAGGCGCCGAGCGCCTTCATCACCGCTACCTCTTTGCGGCGATGGAGCAGGATGGTGGTGACCGTCGCCATCACGCAGAGCACCACTACGCCGAGGATCAGGGCGGCCAGCGCCCACAACAACGACCGAATGATACCAAGAATCTTGCCTTCGGATTGCACGATCTCGCGCACCGGGCGTACCTCGAGGGTAGGAAAGGTCCAGCGGAGATCGCGGATCGAGCTCTCGACTTCACCGGAACTACCGGGAAGCCGCGCCTCAACGATGCTAACCTTACCAATCAATCCTGCGAGTTGCTGGAGGGCATCGAGCGGAAGGAATACTTGGTCATCTTCAGACCCGCCCGTGGAGACCAAACCGGCAATCGTGAAAGCGCGCCTGCCTGTGCTTGCGGCCGTGCCGCTGACGCCCGGACTCAACTCGTCGGCGGCCCCAAGTGCGAGCGTATCTCCGGCTTTCAATTCCAGACGCGCTGCAGCATGCGAGCCGATCAGGCACCGGCTGGAATTGGGGCTGTCGGGCAGCGCGTTCGCCGCCGGGCTCAATTTCCAGGCTGGGTTCAGAGCGTGCAGGGCTGCAAAGTTCGCACCCACGGCAACGAGGTTACTCGTCGGGCTGCCCGAC
>JASHYZ010000184.1 GCA_030042795.1 Terriglobia bacterium
TAGAGACTCTGACCACCCAATTCCCACCTCCGCCTCTCTTCTACCGCGATGCTGTTCTCCGCCAACCAAGCTTCCCAGCGCGTCAATTCCGCAGCAGGGATCGCGAATGCGAGATGGAGTTCACCGTCGCCGTCGTGTGGCGACTGAATCGTACGCGAGCCGCCCTTCTTGAACAACAGCAACACCTGGCGGTTACCTGCTTGCATCGCGCAACCCCGTCCTCCGAAATCGCTGATGACCCGAAACCCGAAGATCCTCTCGTAAAACTGAGCCGAACTGGCCACATCAGCGACATACAAAGCGGACTCCAGGACTCCTTCGGTTTTCGGATGCATGGCGACTCTCCTGCAAGCCCGATCTCAGACTTTACCCACCAAATGGAGATGCCTGGGCAAATCACAGCGCACTCTCCAATAACCCGTTTATGGAGCAGTGGCGATCCATTCCTGACCAATCCGACCACATCCGCGCTATGGGCGTTATGTAACAAATCCCTTCAACCCTGCGCAATCAGGTTTTCGAGGTAACTTTTATCTTTTTGGATATCGTGGTCGCGCTCGGGCCCCCGTGTTACAGCCTCAATGGTTACCGGGCCGTCATATCCAATTTCTTTCAAGCGCCGGATGAGGAGTGGCCAGTCCACTTTATTGGGTTCGTGAGCCGGAACCTGCTTGCCTATATAGCGGGGGTCAGTGGGATAAAAGCCTCCCTTGGCATGGACGGCGTGCAGGTACTTTCCCAAAACGTCGAGCGCGTCCACCGGGTTGCCTTTGCCGTAAAGGACCAGGTTGGCCGCATCCAAACAAATACGCACGTTGTCCACGCCAGCGTCCTGAATTGTCCTTAACAGGGTAATGGGAGTCTCCTGCCCGGTCTCGTTGAAGAACACCTGGCCGTTACCCCGGCAGTGGCTGGCGATCTCGCGCACTGCCTCCACCGTTGGCTTGTACAACGGGTCGCTGGGAACTTCCGGAATAAAGCCCCACTGGTTGAACACAGCCGGGATGCCCGCTAACCTCGCGAAATCGGAGGCTCTTTTCAGATGGTCAATTCTTTCTCGCCGATACCGGGTGGGGACCAGCCCGCTGATGAGTGGGCCCTGGACCAAATCGTAATGTTCCCTCCGGGTCCCGACGAGATGAAAACCGTGGCTTCAACTTCGTAGCGGTCGAGGGCGCTTCGCAGCCGAGGGGCCATGTCGTCGGAGAACTCCCGCATTGACACGTGCGCGGTGGGCAAGCCGAGTTCGCAGACATGGGCGATGACTTGTTCCAGGTTGTCCCAAGCGCCGGCCAGCAGGCCCAGGCGAAAGGCGTCTTTCGGAGGATCGACCGGAGCGCCGGCGAAAAGCTGTCCGGCAACTGCCCCCGCCGCTGCCGCTGTCGCGAACTGGAAAAATCCTCGCCGGTCATAAACCTGCATTACTGCCTCCTTGTTCAGCTTCGGCTATTCCCATGCCCGCAATATCCGCGAGGTTTTCAATCCGTACCGGCTTCGCGAAGTTGGCCTGAATGCCGCATTGCTCCTATCTCAAGAGGTGGAGACTTCCGTTCAATAAGGTTACCAAGAACGGCACCTGGTCGGCCGCAAGAGGCATCCGAATTGCGCGAACCGCGGTCAAGACGCCTGTTCTTGGGTCCCCGGTCGGCAAACCGGAACTAGCTCGAAGGTTCCGAGTTGTCTGCAACCTAAGCACAGCCGTCAGGTATGAGAGCACGGACCAATCAACGGGTTGTCGGCGATGGGTCAGGGAGTTAAGCGGCGCCGTCAAGGCAACGTGGCTCCGGCGTATCAACTCACGACGAGAAACTCGTCTCTTTGCATAAGAGCCTCCCCTGGACTTGAGTTGAGCCGAAGCAATTTCGAGACGACTATTCGGCCAGCGTGATCACGATATTTCGAAACGCCACCCGGCCGACCTCGGTGCCCTGAAGGTAAATCGGACCCGATAACCCTTCATGGCTGTCGAGCGCACCACCGGTTATGCCCGGAATCTCCTTACCATCGATCACTGTTTCCCCATTGTGAACCACAGTGACGGTTCGCCCCACCAGCGTGATGTCGTAGGTATGCCACACGTCCGCCGTGCGTGGCACTGGAGGCTCCGGTGTGAGGAATCCGTAAACCGCACCCATGCTCCGGTTAGGAGCTTCCGGGGTCGAGCTGGTTTCGATCTGCACCTCGTAGCGGCCTCGAAGAAAAACACCACTATTGGCCTGGGGACCGGGGTTGAATTCAACGTGCAGCTTAAAATCCCTGAATTTGGAGGTGGAAATGAGCTTAGATCCCTCCCCATTCTTCACCAGCGTGCCGTCCTGGACGCTCCAGATCCCTCCATGACCAGGGTCGGCAAACTTCCAGCCGGTAAGGTCCTTGCCGTCGAACAACGGGATCGGTTTGCCCCATTGAGGCGCGCTCTTCGCTTCAAGGGCTGGCGCTCTCTGGCCCGTCCATGCCCAGGAAACGCCCTTGGGACTTGTGGCGGTGCCCGCGAGCCGGCCGGCGGCCAGCCTTCCCTTGAACAGCGTGCCCTCATCGAAACCTACGTCTGTGGGCGCGGTGAATTCGATTTCCCCGTCCTTGATTTGAACCTTGCCTGTGGGAGTCGCATGGGCCCAGAATCCCGTCATCAAACCTTCCACCCCGCCGCCCCGCTCAGACAACTCAATCCAGGAAGGGCGCTCCTGGGTGGGCGTCTTTACGGTCAAATCCCAGCGCCCCAGGAACGGCTTGATCGAGCTGGATTGTCCGGAAGACGAAACGGCTTGAGCTTCCGCTCTTTCGCCACGCAAATAGGGGGTGAGCAACACCGCGAAAAAGAGAAGAAAACACAACCTCCGCTGCCCTATCATCTCAACCTCCTTAATCCGAAGAAGACGCAAATCGCGCAATACAGAACCAGTAGTGCTAAGCGCTCTCCCAGATAGCTGTTGTACACCGGGCCGCGCTCGTCTTCAACTGGGCCTGGAAATCCGGCAACGCGGGATCAGCACGAGGCCCGACCCGGCAGATGCGCAGGCCGGATCGATTGGATGTGGCGCTTGCCGCCCAGCACTGAGTATTTTGGATTCAGCCCGCGCGATCCTGTAAATGAGAGCGAATCGGCCCAACTTCTGGATCGTCGGGCGCACGGAGAATGCCCGCGACCACGCCGCCCTTCTGACATTCTCCGTGTGGCCCGCAATACAGACAGGGGAACATCGGCGAGGTAAGCTGTAGCTACGATGGCGCATCATTCTGTCGCAATCTTCGATCTTGGTGGCGTGGTGATCGATTGGAATCCGCGTTACCTGTACCGTAAGCTGTTCAATGGCAACGAAACAGCGATGGAATGCTTCCTCTCTACCGTTTGTACGTCGTCGTGGAACCTGCAGCAAGACGCCGGGCGATCGTTTGCCGATGGTTGCGATTCCCTTAAGCGACTTCACCCCGACAAGGCGGAGCTAATTGATGCCTGGTTCCAGCGATACGAGGAAATGCTGGGGGGAGAGATCCCGGGCACAGTCGATATTCTCAGAGAATTGCGGTCGCGGGGTGTGCCTATCTATGCCCTTAGCAACTGGTCGGCAGAGACGTTCCCCATTGCTGTCAATCGATTCGAATGTCTGAGCTGGTTTAACGGAGTGTTGCTTTCTGGAGAAGTGCGGTTGTTGAAGCCAGACCGGCGCATTTTTGAGCTTTTCCTCGACACCTTTCGAATCGAGCCGGGTCGTGCTATTTACATTGACGACCGCAGCGAGAACGTCGAAGCCGCCGTCGAACTTGGTATGTGCGGCACCGCGTTCAGAGATTCTCGTGAACTTCGAGCGGAATTGATACGAGCGGGATTGATTGTCGATTGATGCCGGGCGCGCCGCTGGACAGTTTATCTTCGGCACGCGAGTGCAGTCTGGTGCGCGACGACAGTCAACGTAAGGCAATCTGGATGAAACGGCGGCTGGTGTGAAGGGATTTCGCGACTAACATCCGGACGGGACGACTCCCATTGCAGCGTTCCCGATCGCCGACAACCTCTACTACGCGGGGAGCCGCGATCTCGCTCCTTACCTGATCGTGACGCCGTCGGGAGACCTGCTGATCAATTCCGATCTCGCGGGCCGCGGCGCCCGGCTCCGGGGATACCAGCGAATTCGGGCCGCGCTGTCGGTTTGTCAGCGTCGGCGCCTGAAGACGAGACGGTTAACGGCTTGCTGTCGGAGTTGGTTGGAAACACCGAGGTATCGCTGTGTAGTCTTGATGTTCCTGTGGCCGGCTAAAGCCTGCACATTGGCGATATCGCAACCGGATTGGAGCAGACGCGTGAGAAATGTGGCGCGAAACTTATGCGGGTGGGCCTTATCCCCTGGAGTCGTTCGCGAACCCCGAGCGCGATCCCCTGTGGTTCGAACTCTACACCCACAGGCCCAGGATCGAGAACAGCGTGCTTTATCTGGACGACACCCCGGGCTTGGGCGTCGAGCTTGACCAGAAAACGCTCGACCGATATGGCACCAAGTTGCTGTAAAGCGCCGTTGCCCGAGGACAGTGTCTGTGGGAGTCCGTGCGACGCAGCGACACATGTTCAATTAGAGTCGACGGGTGTAACTGGTGAGCGTGCGGTCGCGGGGTCAAGGGCGGTCCGGCGTTAGAGAGGCCAAATTCAGAAACCCGATGAGCAAGACCCTCAATGGTGTGGCTGCTTCGATGATTTTTGTGCTGCTGCTGTTCTCGCCTGCCGGGCCCAGCAAGTGGCGGACTTTCCAGCAGCCAAGACGGGTGGCAATTACATGCACAATTATTACCTGCCTCCGCCCTCAAGCACTCCCTTTTGGCCAGCCTGGTCGCCCAGTGGAGAGGAAATCGCATTTTCCATGCAGGGGTCGATTTGGAAAATTCGCCTGGGAGATACGACCGCCTACGAGCTGACCTCCGCGGCAACCTACGATTCTTCACCCGCCTGGTCACGGGACGGAAAATGGATTGTCTACACCGCAGAGGAAGATTCGCGAAACATCAACTTGCGGATTCTCAACCCCTCGACGGGCGAAACGCGCGCGCTGACTAGCGGTGAAGGACTCAATCTGGACCCCGTCTGGTCTCCCGATGGCACACGAATTGCCTATGTCTCGACCCTGGACGGCGGATGGTTCAACATCTTTGTGCTCCCAATTGCGGATGGCAGGGCTGGAGAGGCTATCCAGCTCACTACGGCGCGCGACTTCGGAAGGGACCGGCTGTACTTCGGCCGGATGGACCTGCAAATCGAGCCGACCTGGTCACCCGACGGCAAGGAAATCATTTTTCTCTCGAACCATGAAATACCGCTGGGATCGGGCGCGCTGTGGCGAATGCTGGCGACGCGAGGAGGCATGGAAAAAGCGCGGATGATCCACAGGGAAGAAACCCTCTACCGCACCCGCCCAGACTGGTCTCCGGATGGAACCCGGATCATTTACAGTTCCCACTTGGGGAGTCAATTCAATAACCTGTTCGTATTGCCCTCGCCCGGCGGCGAACCCTACCAGATGACGTTTGGCGACTGGGATCATTTTCATCCTCGCTGGTCTCCGGATGGCCAACGCATTGTCTATGTCTCGAATCAGCACGGCCTCACCGACCTACGGATTCTGGACGCCGTTGGCGGCAAGGAAACGACGATCGATATCGCGGAGAAGCGGTACCGACGGCCGATGGGTTGGCTGGAGGTTCGCGTCAAAGACGCCGAAGCCGGCAACACCACCGCGGCCCGTATCGAGGCTGTAGCGAGCGACGGTAAGACGTACACTCCGGATGATGCCTACCATCGGGTGGGGCGCACCGACGAACACCTGTTTCACACCCAAGGGACCTTCGTTCTCCAAGTCCCGGTGGGCCGGGTGAAGATCACCGCTGTCAAGGGTTTTGAATATTGGCCGGCGTCAAGCGTGGTCGAGATTCGCCCTAACGAAGTGACGGCCTTGGAGCTCTCGCTGGCTCGCATGGACCACTTGGCGAGCAAAGGCTGGTACAACGGCAGCACGCACGTACACATGAATTACGGCGGCACACTACATAACACTCCCGAAAATCTCATGATGATGGCCGATGCCGAGGACATGCAGGTGATCGGGGAGCTGATTTGCAACAAAGACAACCGTATTTTTGACTACCAGTACTTTCGCGGAGGGCTTGACCCGCTCTCGAGCAAGGATCGTCTGTTGTATTTCAACGAGGAGTATCGTCCGCCCTGGTACGGCCATATCGGGCTGCTCAATCTGACTGAGCATCTGATCTCGCCCTTTACCACCGGCTATGAAGGGACGGCCATCGAGAGCCTTTATCCCAGCAATACGGACATCCTCCGGCTCGCCCATGCCCAAGGGGCCATCGGCGGGTACGTACATCCTTTTCACGCCGATCCTGCGCAATCGCAGTATGTCGGGGCGCGTGGCTTTCCGGTGGACGTAGCTTTGGGGAC